>NZ_MWLP01000028.1:0-29686 GCF_010634885.1 Microbacterium sp. B35-04
GGCGCTCGGCGGTGCGGTCGTCGAGGGGCAGCACGTTGTACTTGACCGCCTCGATCAGCCAGAGCCGTTGCAGTTGATGCAGTTTCTCGGGGTGCTCTCCCGCCAGATCCCGTGCCTGGCTGTAGTCCGTCGTCCGTCGTAGAGCTCCCAGACGTCGTCGTCGAAAGCCGGCAGTGCGCCTCCCACCATGACCCAGGGTGTCCGGTGCTTGGTGACGGCGCTCCATCCCTGGTGGTAGATGCCGCGGTTGCCGAACATCTCGAAGTACTGCAGGTCGTGCGCCTCGGGGGCGTCGGCGTCCTCGAAGGCGTACAGCATGCTGCGGCCCTCCATGGGCGACTGCTGCACGCCGTTGACCTGTGTCGGCTCGGGAAGCCCGGCCGCCTCGAGAATCGTCGGCGCGATGTCGATGACGTGGGTGAACTGGGACCGCATGCCGCCCTTGTCGTGGATCGCCCGCGGCCAGTGCACGATCGTGCCGTTGCGGGTGCCACCCCAGTGCGAGGCGACCTGCTTGGTCCACTGGAACGGGGTGTCCATCGCCCACGCCCAGCCGACGGCGTAGTGGTTGTAGGAGGTCGGCGAGCCGAACTCCGCCATCTTGGATCGCATGAACTCGGGTGTCTCGAGCGCGGCCATGCCGTTGAAGTTCGCCATCTCGTTGAAGGCGCCGTTGACCGTGCCCTCCGCCGACGCGCCGTTGTCGCCGATGATGTAGTAGACGAGGGTGTCGTCGAGGATCCCGAGATCTTCGACCGCGTCGAGGACTCTGCCGACGTGATGGTCGGTGTGCTCGAGGAACCCCGCGTACACCTCCATCTCGCGCTCGAGCACGGGCTTCAGATCGTCGGGCATGTCGGCCCACGCCGGGATCTCGCCATGCCGCGGGGTCAGTTCAGCGTCGGCCGGGATGACGCCGAGCTCCTTCTGGCGCGCGAAGGTCTTCTCGCGCTGCGCGTCCCATCCGTCGGCGAACTCACCCTTGTAGCTGTCTGCCCATTCGGTCGGCACGTGATGTGGTGCGTGAGTGGCCCCCGGCGCGAAGTAGACGAAGAAGGGCTTGTCGGGAGCCAGTGCCTTCTGTGTGCGGATCCAGCCGATTGCCCGATCGGCGAGATCCTCGGTGAGGTGGTAGCCCTCCTCCGGTGTCGCGGGCGGTTCGACGGGCGTCGTGCCCTCGTACAGTGCGGGCTCCCACTGGTTGTTCTCGCCGCCGATGAAGCCGTAGAACGTCTCAAACCCGCCACCCCCCGACGGCCACGCGTCGAACGGGCCTATCGGCGAGGACTGCCACACAGGCACCTCATGGCACTTCCCGAATTGGGCAGTCGAGTAGCCGTTGAGCTTCAGCGTCATCGCGAGCGGCGCCTTCGTATTGGGTCGCAGCGAGCTGTTTCCCGGCGCCGAGGTCGCGGTCTCGGTGATGCTGCCCATCCCCACCGAGTGATGGTTGCGGCCGGTCAGCAGCGCCTGCCGCGTCGGCGCGCACAGGGCTGTCGTGTGAAAGCGGTTGAATCGGAGGCCGCCGGTCGCGAGTCTCTCCGCGACCGGCGTGCGGCACGGCCCACCGAACACGCTCGAGGCGCCGAACCCCACATCGTCCAGAAGGATGACCAGCACATTCGGCGCGCCCTCGGGTGGAAGAAGCGGCTCGATCGGCGGATACGAGGTGGCGGGGTCCTTCGCGTCGTAGGTAGTCAACCCGGGCCGCGGCCGGTCAGGAATCGGGATCATCGTGCGGGCATGGCGATCGACAGTCATAGTCTTCCTCCTCAGGTCCCCAAGGCGCACGCTATCGCACCCCTCCGCGCACACATCAGCCCATCTGCGTGAACTGATGCCGGCGTACTCTCGCCGAAGGCGGATACATCCGCCGATGCCGAGCGACTATCCCAGCCGTCACCAGCGCTGCTCCGGCCGATGAGCAGGCCGATGCACGCGAGCGGTGCCGCTTTCGCTCGTCGCCCGCGAGGGCACCGGCTTGCGTTCGCCGCGACAACGGGGTGAAGAGGTAGCGGCTGCTGCACGCCGGTAGAGTCGCACCCGAGTGTCTCGCTCATCACAAGCTGCAATGGCCGACAGCCATGCACAAGATCTGTGGGCGATGAGGTTCTCCGCTGCCGCACAGTCAACGAACAAAGGCCCCAAGATCCGCGTAATTACGCGGTTCCTGGGGCCCTGTTCTGTGACAGCGGTACGTGGAGATGGGGGGAATCGAACCCCCGTCCATCGCTGAGTAACTGCGGTTTCTCCGGGCGCAGTCTGTGAAAGCGTTCTACTCGGCTCCGACCTTTGTCACAGACACCTAAGTCGACGAGCCCATCCTGATAAGAGTCCCGCGTGACGCTCAGGCGACGTCACGCAGCAAGATCCCTAGATGACGCCAATACCCGTGACGGGATCAGTCACGGATTGACGGCGTCGGGCTCGCTGCTCAGGCAGCGAGGGCGAACGCGGACTGCTTCTTTTCGGCAGTTATTGGTTTGCAAGGAGCGTTTACGAGATAACCCTGCATCCTCGGCCCGCTTCACGCAGATTCACAGGCGATGTCGAAACCGATCATCCCCGTGTCCTCGAATCGAGGTGGTTCCTTCTCGCGAAGGGCCGCTGTCACACTGTGGAGTTGCCAATACCCGGGCGCCGAAGCATCCGAGCACATCAGGATACAACGGATGCCGCTCCCCCGCCATTCCCGGAGGAGATGGTGGCCTCTCGGCACGTGGCGGACAGTGCCTGGTTGTCAAGGCCCGTGCGAGACCGCGCCGGTGGTGGTCGGCTGAGGCCACCCACCTAAGGAGTGAGATCGAGATGTCGCAGAACACCCCCCTGCAGCGCGCCAAGCAGCCCCGGTCGGCTCTCGCCGGACCCTACGGGCACCCCTTCCACCCCATCCTCGTGACCATCCCGATCGGCGCATGGGTGGCGAGCCTCGTCTTCGACATCATCGGGCTGGTCTATGACGACCCCGCGCCGTACGTGCAGGGCGCCTGGGTGCTCATCGTCATCGGCCTCATCGGCGCCGTGCTCGCCGCGATCTGGGGCTTCCTCGACTATCTGCAGCTCGGCCGCGGCACAGACGCCCGGAAGACCGCCACGATCCACATGGCGCTGAACCTCGGCGTCACGGTGCTGTACCTCATCAACCTCCTCGTGCGGCTGTCGGCCGACGACCACGACGAGGTCAGCACCGTCGGATTCATCCTCAGCATCGCAGGCCTGGCAGCCCTCGGCGTGTCGGGATGGCTCGGCGGCAAGCTCGCCTATCACTACGGTGTGCGGGTGGCGGACGAGCGCACGCAGATGGAGGGCTTCCGCTGAATCCGGCGCCGCGTCACGACCTGAGCGAGGCGGCCGGCGACCCGCGGCCCTGGGACAACATGATCGCCGTCAGACCGACGGCGGTCGCTCCGAGCGCCACGCGAACCCGGCGCGATCGCCAAACCACCGGTCACGGGGCTCGCCGACGACGGAGAGTCGAATACTGTGCCCGTCGTCACGTCGGCGCCCTCGCCACGCAGCTCCACGTTGTCCATCAGCCACCCCGCCATCCCGTCGTAGACGGGCGGCGCGAAGCGATGCACCGTACTCGCTGTGGGCGGCGGCGGCGAGCGCGCGCACCTGGCCTTCGTGCGATACGTCGGTCGGCACGACCAGTGCCACTGCGCCCAGCGCACGGCACTCCTCCGCGACGGTCTCGAGGGCGTCCTTGCTGCGGGACGCGAGCACGAGCCGCGCGCCCTTCTTGGCGTACATCCGCGCCGTCTCGCGGCCGATGCCGCTCGATGCGCCCGTGATGACCACGACGGGCGCGGCTGCGCCGTTCATGGCGCTTCGGGTGACGAGCGACCGGGGAGGTTGAGCTCGTCGGGATCGACGTCGACGTCTCCCGCATCGTCAGGGCCGCCCGTGCCGGGGACAGCCCGCACGTCGCCGGGATCGATGTCGGCATCGACCGTGTCGGGCAGAGGATCGGCCTGCTTCTCCTGCGTCTCGCTCTCACTTGCGGGGCTGTAGCTCATGTCCTTGCGCAGCGACTCCTGCTCCGACAGCGGGCTCAGCCGCGACTCGGCGGGCCGTGATGACGCGGCGTCGGGATTCTCGTGTTGCGGGTCCATGCAGCGACGGTAGGCGGCATCCGTTCCTGCGGTCCTCCCCCTTGACATCCCCGCGCCGCGCAGGCCAAGTGGCGATGATGCTACGGCCGCGCTGCACCCACGGAGCCCGCCGCACGCGGCGACAGGTCGGGAAGCGCCCCGATGCCGAACTGATGGCGCAGCGCGCTCAGCGCGGCGAACCAGCCGGGCAGGCCCGTGACACCAGGACCGGGTGCCGCGGACGCGGACGCCAGGTAGACGCCGGGAATCGGCGTACGCCAGGGGTCGGGGCTCAGCACCGGGCGACGAACGAGCTGCCACAAGCTGGGAGCGCCGGCCGCGATGTCACCGCCCGGATAGTTCGGGTTGTGCCGCTCGACCTCGCGCGCGGTGCGTGAGCTCACCGCGAGGATCGTGTCCCGGAAGCCGGGGGCGAACCTCTCGATCTGCGCGGTGACCGCTTCGCGTCGGTCGACGGCACTTCCGGCGGGCACGTGGGTGTACGTCCACAGCGTGTGCTTGCCGGCCGGGGCTCGAGTGGTGTCGAACAGCGAGGGCTGCGAGACCAGCACGTAGGGGCGTTCGGGCAGGCGGCCGCGGCTCACCTGGTTCTCGGCATCCGCCACCTCGGCACGCGTGCCGCCCAGGTGGACTGTGCCCGCGCGACGCAGCTCGGGGTGCGTCCACGGGACGGGGTCGCTGAGCGCGAAGTCGACCTTGGCAACACCGTCGCCGTACCGGAAGCGCTGCAGCGCGCGTCGGTAGCGGGCAGGGATCGTGTCGCCGGCCAGCCGGATGAGCGCCTTGGGTGTCACGTCGAGGAGCGTGACGGTGGCGTCGGGGAGCGCCGCGAGTGAGGTCACCTCGTGGTCGACGACGAGTTCGCCGCCGTGCGCACGCAGGTCGTCGACCATCGCCTCGATGATCGCCTGGCTGCCGCCGATCGGGATCGGCCAGCCGCGCGCGTGGGCATAGGCGGTGAGCGCGAGTCCCGCGCCGGCGGCGGGGACGCTCGGCATCGACAGGATGGTGTGCGCGGCGACCCCGGTCAGCATGGCGGGAGCGACGTCTTGGCGGAAGCGCAAATTCCACGCGGGGCTCCCCTGCTCGAGCGCGCGCAGGCCGAACGACAGCGCCGTCGGGATGTCGCTCGGAACGCGCACCAGCGACGACCCGGTGAATTCCGCGACGCGCGTCGAGTGATCGACGAGCGGACGCATCAGCTGCGCGTAGGCGAGCGCGTCCGGGCCGAGCGCCTCCGCCGTGCGCCCGAGATCCCGGTATGCGACACCCGCATGGCGTTCGTCGAGCGGGTGCGCGAACGATACGTCGGGCGTCACGAACTCCACGCGCTCGCGCAGACCGAACTCGCGGAAGAACCGCGACTCGAACGCCATCGGGTGCACCGCCGAGCACACGTCGTGGTGGAACCCCGGCAGCGTCAACTCCCGCGTGGCCGCCCCGCCCCCCGCCTGATCGGCGCGTTCGTACACCCGCACGCGCAACCCGGCGCGGGCGAGGGTCACAGCTGCGGCGAGACCGTTGGGGCCTGCTCCCACCACGACGGCATCGAGATCGCCGCCGCCGCGCCTGGGGCGTGTGTTCACGGTGACGGTGCCTCGGTTCCGGCGGCTTCGCTCCCCGCGGGCTGGCCCCCGGTGGGCTGGGCTCCGGCGGGCTTGCTCCCGGCGGGCTTGGCTCCGGTCGGCTCGACGCCGTTGCGTGGCGGCTTCGGCGCGGTGTCGGATGCCGCGTCCGCCGCGGCGCCACCGGGATCCGGAGTGTCGGCAGCGAGGGGCTCAGACTCCCCCGCGCCGGCGAGGGGGTTCCAGGAGTCCTCGAGGTCGAGCGGCCGTCCTGTCGCGTCGGCTTGCTCCACGCCGTCGGTGCTCGTGACCGGAGCAGGCTCTGACCCCGTGGCTTTGCCGGCCATCGCATCCTCCGTTCCGCCGCTGCCGGACACGGCGTCGGCGAGTTCGTCTCCCTGCAGTTTGGCAGCATCGGTCGGGTCGATACTCGCCGTAGCGCCCGCAGCGCCGGGAGCCCCGGCATCCGTGTGATGCTCCTCGCCGGTATCGGCCATCTCCTTCTCGGCCGTCGTCGCCTCGCGGCGGTCGGCGGCTCGTCCTTCGGCGAGGTACGCGAGCCGGTGCAGGGTCTCGTCGTTGCGCCAGTGCAGGGGGATGTCGAGCAGCTGGGCCGGGATGAAGCGGCCCGGCCCTGCGATCGCCTCCTCCTGGATGCGCACGACGCAATCGTCTCCGCGCGTCTTGACGTCGAGGGTCACGCGGGCCTCGCCGATCGGCCAGCCGCGCGCCCGCATCACCATCATCCGCGACGGGATGAACTCCTCGACGACCGTCTTGTCGTCGATGAGCGCCGGCCAGACTCCGAACGAGTGATGCAGCTCGGCGCCCGCCATCGGCCACGTCTCGTCGACCTCGCGCATACGAGACGCCCCGACGACCCACGACGGATACAGCCATCCGTCGCTCAGCACCTCGAACACGTCCTCGGGTGTGCAGTGCAGCACCCTCACATTGCGGGACATGGGCTCCCCCTCGATCTCGGGTTCTATCGATGGGTTCGACGCTAGACCGCGCTCCCGGCGTGCTGGAGCGGGTTGCGTCGAGGCCTGGCCTGTGGCAGGACCGCCACGGGCTCGCCCGCCGCGCACCGCTGCGGCGCCTGCCGGTTCCGGTCAGGCGAACCCGAGTTCGCCGCGGACGATCGAGTCGCCCGAGTGCGTGGGATCGCCGTCGGCGGGTTCCTGTGAGACGTCGACGAGCACGTATTCGCTCAGGTCGATGTCGTCGGGCACGGGAAAGACCCCGGTGCTGCCCTCGAGCACGCCCAGGCTCACGAGCGCCGACGCATCTTCGGTGATCAGCCAGACCTCGCGGAATCCGTCGCTCGGCTCCCCGTCGTCGAGGTCGACCTCGACCTGCCTCGCGCCGTCCGCCTTCTCCACGACCACCGCCGTGCCCGACGCATCGGGATGGTCGGGGAACGCATCCAGGGTCGCCGCCGCGATCTCGACCGGCTGCGTCTCACGCACCAGCGTCCACGTGCCGACGACAGCGACGATCAGCGCGATGCTCGCCGCGAGAGCGAACACGACTCTGATGCCGCGCCTCCTCCGCGCGGGCGCCGCAGCTGCGGGGGCTTCTTCGTCGGCCGCGACGGGTGCCGCGGCCTCCGCCCGCTCAGGCTCGCCCGCGGTCGGCATCTCGCCCGCGGTCGGCATCCCGCCAGCGGTCGGCATCCCGCCCGTGGTCGACGTCATGCCCGTGGCGCCGAGGCCCAGCTCGTCGGCGATGCCCGCCCACACGCGCTCCGGCGGCGCCTCGAGGTCGCCCACCGTGACCGTCGAGCGGCCGACGATCACGGTGTACTCCAGTTCGGCGAGCTCCAGCGCGCACTCGTCGCACGCGTCGAGGTGCGCCCGCTCCTCGTCGGTCGCCGGCTCGCCGAGCGCGATCAGGGACAGGCGGTCGGCATCAAGGTGCGGCATGGCCCACCTCCAATCGGCTGCGCATACGGGTGAGACTTCGCCTGATGTGGCTCTTCACGGTACCGAGCGGCATGCCCAGTCGCTCGGAGATCTGCTCGTGAGTGAGATCGTCGTAGAACGCCAGTCGTACCACGCGCCGGGCGTCCGGCTCGAGCCGGTCGATCTCGTCGGCGAGCAGCAGCCGGTCGCCCAGGTCGACCTCCGCGCCCACGACATCGTCCGGCGTGGTGAACCGCTGCAGTTCGGTCTGCAGCGCCCTCACCCGCGTGCGGGCCTCCAACGTGTCGGCGATGCGACGCCGGGTGATGGCGATCAGCCACGTCGAGAGCTTCGCCTTCGTCGGGTCGAATCGCTCCCGCGAGGTCCATGCCGAGACGAAGGTCTTCTGCGTGACATCCTCGGCGTCGCCGCGATCGCCCACGAAACGCAGCGCCATGGTGAACACGACCGGCGACCACCGACGGTAGATCTCCTCGAGTGCGCGTTCGTCGCCGCCTCGGAAGCGATCGCTCAGCTCCCGCTCGTGCGCGTCATCCACGCTACGTCCTCTCGTCCTCGTCCTCGCCATGACCGGCATCGTCGCCGGCTCAGGGAAGCGGGGTCGCCATGGCGACCACGTTATCCGCGTATCGGCCCGTCGTGGAGTCGAACGCCCCACCACAGGTGATGAGCACGAGGGCCTTCGTGCCCGCGCGCGCGAACAGCTCCGCGACCGGAAGGTCCGCCTTGGGAAAGTAGGTGACGGACGCGATGGCATAGCGGTGCGTCGTGCCGGCGGCATCCGCCACCTCCACGACGTCGCCGGCGACCAGCTCGCGGAGCCGGCTGAACGGCCCGATCGGATACCCGGGAGCGTCGACGTGTGCGGAGATCACGACGTTGCCGTCGGCGCTCGTCGGATCGGACCCGAACCGGTACCAGCCGGCGACGGCCGGGTCGATGGGCAGTTCCATGAATCCGCCCTGCTCGACCCCGACGGGCACCACCGGAACCTCGACACCGAGCGAGGCGGCGACCACCCGCACCGGCGGCTGTGGGGTGCGCGCCGGTGTCGGAGTGGCCGCCGCGACCGGCACCTCGACCACCGGAGTGGGGGTCGGCGTGGGGATCGCCGTGGTGGTCGGTGCCGTCACAGACGGACTGCTCTCGGGTCGCTCCGAGCCGCACCCCGCCAGCACGAGCACGACCGCAAGGGCGGCCAGCGCCCCTGCGGTCGTCCTCGCCATGCCGCAGATCCTCAGCGGTTCGCCCGCGCCCGGACGACGACGACAGCGGATGCCGCGACCGCCGTCGCGAGCGTCAGCCCGGCGACCAGGAACATGGCCTGCATCATCGCGTCGCGTTCGGCCAGCTGACCGCCCGTGCCCGAGTTGACCCCGTCGGGAGCCGAGTGCAGCCCCGAGACCGTCTGGACGGCGACCGCCAAGCTCTCCTCTTCCAGGCTGCCCCACGCGTAGACGATGGTGAGAGCACCCTCCTGGACCGTGACATCGGTCGGCCCCAGAACAGGGTCGGTCGTCCCCGCGGCCGCGACGGACGCTGAGATCGTCCCCGCGGCGAGGTTCAGACTGGCCTCGTTGGGATTGACGAGGTCTTCGACGACCGGGGTGCCGCCGGCCAGGACGTCGACGGCGGGGGCCGCCGCGACGTGGCGAACGGTCAGGCGCCCCTCCCCTGCGGCGGTGCTCGAGGTGTCGTTGACGAACGGTGTGAGCGTCGGCTGGCCCGCCTCGTTCAGGTGCGCGACCGCGGTGTAGTTCGTGCCGGCGGCGAGCGTCAGGGTTGCTGGTCCGAGCACCGGGGCGCTGGCATCCGCAGCATCCGGAGCGGTGAGCGCGACCTCGTAGTCGCCGGCCGGGAGGTCGAGCGGGCCGGCGAGATCGCCGGGCTGGAAGTCGTCGAGTGTCAGCTCGCCGTTGACGTACACGTCGACGGGCGTCTCTGGGATGCCGTGTAGTACCGAGAGCACGGCGCCGTCTGCAGTGCTGGCACTGGCGGGCGCGACCATCAGACCGAGGCCTGCGACGGCCCCGGCGGCGATGGCCGCGAGAATCTTGTTTCGCACGGTGGTCCTCCTTCGTCGGGGCGGCCGGTCGCCGCCCATCGGAAAGTAATTCCCTCCGAGGAGTGCATTTGGATGCACCCGAATGAAGATGTCTCTGATCTTGACCCCGCGGTGCGTAGAGTCGGCGTCATGAGCGATGTCGTCATCACGGTCCGCGGGGAGCACGAGACCCGCATCGCCCCCGAACGCGCCATCGCGCACCTCACGATCCGCGCGGAGGGTCCCGAGCGCGGCACTGTCGTCGAGCGCATGGCCGCGTTCACCGAGCCGGTGCGCGATGACCTCGCCGCCCGCAAGTCGGCGGGCACGATCGTCGAGTGGACGAGCCAGCGCGTGTCGGTGTGGTCGGAGCGACCCTGGAATCCCGAGGGCAGGCGTCTCGCCCCCGTGCACCATGCCAGCGTCGATTTCTCCGTCACCTTCGCGGACTTCGCCGTGCTGTCGTGGTGGGCCGGTGAGGTCGCCGAGCGCGAGGGCGTCCAACTCGGCTGGATCGAGTGGAAGCTGACGCCCGAGACACGGGCGCGGACGGAACGGGATGTCGCGACTCAGGCCGTGGGCGTGGCCGTAGCTCGCGCGACGGCGTACGCCGGAGCCCTCGGCCTCACCGACGTCACCGCGCTCGAACTCGCAGACCTGGGACTGCTCGCACGCCAGGACCGGCCCGAGATGGCGCCGGCGGGGCGCATGCTGGTCGCGAAGGCGTCCTTCGCGGGCGACGCGGCGGGCGCGGGACCCGCGGTGCAGCTCCAGCCCGAAGACATCGTCATCTCCGCCGCCGTCGAGGCGCGCTTCGCCGCCCGATGAGCGAGCGCCGTTAGGCTCGTTCCCTGAGCCTCTCGAAGGGCGCTTCGACAAGCTCAGCGACCGGGCATCGCAAGGCGCTTCGACAAGCTCAGCGACCGGTCGGGGCGCGCGCGATGCGTGCCGGGGACTGAATCGGGCTAGTCGCCGAGGCGGTTGCGCGAGCGCATGGCGCGCTCGGCCTCGCGCTTGTCCTCACGCTCACGGATCGTCTGGCGCTTCTCGAACTCGCGCTTGCCCTTGGCGACCGCGATCTCGACCTTCGCGCGACCGTCCGAGAAGTAGAGCTTCAGGGGAATCAGCGTGTAGCCGCCCGCCGAGATGGCGTGCGAGAGCTTGACGATCTCCTCCTTGTGCAGGAGCAGCTTGCGCGTGCGCTTGGACGAGTGATTCGTCCAGTGTCCCTGCGAATACTCGGGGATGTGCACGGCGTCGAGGTAGGCCTCGCCGTTGTCGATGTACGCGTAGCCGTCCGAGAGGTTCGCACGGCCTTCGCGCAGCGACTTCACCTCGGTGCCGGTCAGCACGAGGCCGGCCTCGTACGTCTTCTCGATCGCGTACTCGTGGCGCGCGCGACGATTGGTCGCCACGACCTTCTCCCCGCGTTCCCTGGGCATGATGTCTCCTCGTCGAAGCCGTGCGGCCGGCTCCTGAGCGTCCGGCCCGTCCGTGAGCAGGTCCTGGGCGCACGGCAGCCTGTCAGTCTACCCCCGCGACGGCGCGGGATCTCACGCGCGCAGCCATCTCCGGATCGCGAAGCCGGCGGACAGCGCCGCCAGTGCCACACCGATCAGGATCAGGACCGGCACGACGATCCACGCGTCGCCGATGTCCACCCAGGTCGTCACGAAGTCGACGCGGTTGCGCAGATACTGGTCGACGCCGAAATGCACTCCGGCGATCACGGCGGCGCTCGCGAGAATCGATCCGAGCAAGGCCGCGAACACGCCCTCGAGGATGAACGGGGTCTGGATGAACCGGTTGGATGCCCCGACCAGCCGCATGATCCCCAGCTCCCGTCTTCGCGCGTAGGCCGACAGACGGATCGTCGTCGCGATGAGGAGTACGGCGGCGATGAGCATGAGAACCGCGATGCCGACGGCGATGTAGGTCGCGACGGTGAGGGCCGAGAAGAGCGGATCGAGGTACTGCATCTGGTCGTTCACCAGTTCGACCCCCTGCATGCCGCTGAACGCCTCGATGATGACGTCGGACTGCTCGGGGTCGACGAGCGTGATGCGGAACGTCTCGTTGACCTGGTCGGCCGTGATCACACTGGCGTTCTCTTCGCCGGCGATCTGCAGCAGCTCGTCGTACGCCTGCTGGTGATCGAGGAATGTCAGTTCGCGGATGAGCGGTGCGAGCGCGCTGCCCTCGAGCTTGGCGCGCACCTCTTCCACCTGCTCGGGCGTCGCCTCGCCGTTCGAGCACGTCGCCGGTGTCGAGATGGTCGTGCACATGTACACGGCGACCTGCGCGCGCTCCACCCAGAAGTCGCGCATCGTGCCGATCTGCATCTGCATGAGGATCGCCGCGCCGACGAAGGTCAGCGACACGAATGTGACGAGCACCACCGAGACGACCATCGACAGGTTGCGGCGGAGGCCCGTGAAGGCCTCCGACATGATGAGTCCGAACCTCATGAGGTGGGCCCCACTTCGTCGTCGGGGTCGGTCTCACCGAGGCCCAGCCGGTCGGCGAGGCCGAGTTCTTCTACGTCCAGTTCGACCAGGTCGACGACGGGGATCGGCTGCGTGTGCGGCGGCGCGGGCTGCGGAGGCACGGATGCCGCGGCCTCCGGCTCGATCGGCACCGCCGGCACGCTGGGCTCGGAGGCCGACTGATCGAGTGCCTCGGCCTTCCGGAACTCGTCGGCGGCGAGCGCTGCGACGGTGGCCGCCTCGACTGCGGCAGCGGCGGCGACCGCGACGCCCGGAGACACCGTCTCCGTCTCGCCGGCGATCGACTCATCTTCGGCCACGGCCGTGGGGTCGAGCCCCGCGGCGGCGGCGATCGCGGCTTCGCGCTGCACCTCGAGCACCGCGGTGAGGGCGGCGACTGCGGCGGCACCGCGCTCCGGCTCGGGCGCCAGGCTCGGGAGTCCCGACCGGTCGCCGTAGCCGCCGCGCCGCTCGTCGCGGACCATCTCACCGTGGCGCAGCTCGATCACGCGTCGCTGCATCTGGTCGACGAAGCCGGCCTCGTGCGTGGCCATGACGACGGTCGTGCCGCCGGCGTTGATGCGCGAGAGCAGCTGCATGATGTCGATGGAGGTGGCGGGGTCGAGGTTTCCGGTCGGCTCGTCGGCGAGGAGGATCTGCGGGCGGTTGACCAGCGCGCGGGCGATGGCGACGCGCTGCTGCTCACCACCCGAAAGCTCGTGGGGGAATCTCTTCTCCTTGCCGGCGAGGCCGACGAGGGCGAGCACCTCGGGAACGGCCTGCTGGATGAACGCACGGGAGGAGCCGATCACCTGCAGCGTGAACGCGACGTTCTGGAAGACCGTCTTGGTGGGCAGCAGCCGGAAGTCCTGGAAGACGGCGCCGATGTGCCGGCGGAAGTACGGCACCTTGCGGTTCGACAGCGTCCGTAGGTCGCGGCCGAGCACGACCACTCGGCCCTCCGACGGCGTCTCCTCGCGGAGGATCAACCGCAGACACGACGACTTGCCGGATCCGGAGGCGCCGACGAGGAAGACGAACTCCCCGCGTAACACCTCGAATTCGACATCACTCAGGGCGGGTTTGGAAGTGCCTCGAAAGCGCTTCGTGACGTTCTCGAACCGGATCATGGCCTAACGAGCCTATGCGGCCGCCGCGTCACCGTGTCCAGCGACACTCACGGCTGCGGCATCCGCCCTTCGCATGCTCAGGGACCGGCTGGATCAGTCGTCGACGTCTTTGCGCTTGCGCCAGCGGATGCCGGCCGAGATGAAGCCGTCGAGGTCACCGTCGAAGACCACAGCGGGGTTTCCGACCTCGTGGCCGGTGCGGAGGTCCTTCACGAGCTGCTGGCCGTAGAGGAAGTACGAGCGCATTTGATCGCCCCAGCTCGCGGTGATGACGCCGGCGAGCTCCTTCTTCTTCGCCGCCTCCTCCTCGCGCTGCAGCAGCATCAGACGCGTCTGCAGCACGCGCATGGCGGCGGCGCGGTTCTGGATCTGCGACTTCTCGTTCTGCATCGACACGACGATCCCCGACGGGATGTGCGTGAGGCGCACGGCGGAGTCGGTCGTGTTGACCGACTGGCCACCGGGACCGGACGAGCGGAAGACATCGACCCGCAGATCCCCTTCGGGGATCTCGACCTCGACGGCCTCCTCCATCACCGGGATGACCTCGACCGCCGCGAACGACGTCTGCCGCTTGTCGGCGGAGCCGAACGGGCTGATGCGCGCGAGACGGTGGGTGCCGGCCTCGACCGAGAGCGTGCCGTAGGCATACGGGGCGTCGACCTCGAACGTCGCGGACTTGATGCCCGCGCCCTCCGCATAGGAGGTGTCCATGAGCTTCACGGGGTACTTGTGCCGCTCTGCCCAGCGCAGGTACATGCGCAGCAGCATCTCGGCGAAGTCGGTGGCGTCGTCGCCGCCCGCGCCGGAGCGGATCGTGACGACGGCGGAGCGCTCGTCGTACTCGCCGTCGAGGAGCGTCTGCACCTCGAGCTGGCTGACGATGTCTTCCAGCTCGGCGATCTCGCGACGCGCCTCTTCGGCGGCATCCTCGTCGTCCATCTCGTTGGCCAGCTCGATCAGCACGTCGAGATCGTCGAGACGCTGCTCGACGTCGGTCACGCGCTTGAGCTCGGACTGGCGATGGCTCAGGGCGCTGGTGACCTTCTGCGCCTTCTCGACGTCGTCCCACAGATTGGGGGCACCGGCCTCCTCGCTGAGACGCGCGATGTCTTTCGTGAGTGCCTCGACGTCGACCACGGCCTTGATGTCGGCGAACGTGGAGCGCAGGGCCTGGATATCGGCGGAGGGATCGAAGTCGAGCATGACAGTCCAGACTAACGTGGAAGCGATGAGCGATCACGCCGACTCCGCCAGCGCGCGGGACGTGCTGTGGCGGTTCGGCCCCATGGTCTACGGCCCCACCCTGCTCTTCGCTCTCGGCGAGGGTGCCGTCATCCCGTTGATCCCGGTCATCGCGGCGCAGCTCGGAGCGGATGTCCCGACGGCCGCTCTCGTCGCATCGGCGCTCGTCGTGGGTCAGCTGTGCGGCAACATCCCCGCCGGCTGGGCGGTCGCCCGCATCGGCGAACGCCTCACGATGGCGATCGCCGGCTTCCTCTCCCTCGGTGGCATCGTGGGCATGGCATTCGCGCCGTCGCTCGGCATCTTCGCCATCGCGGTGTTCCTCATCGGGTTCTGCGCGGCGGCCTTCGGGCTCGCACGCCACTCCTTCATGACCACGCGCGTGCCGCTGTCGTTCCGCGCCCGCGCGCTGTCGCTGCTGGGCGGCACCTTCCGCCTCGGAATGTTCATCGGCCCCTTCGTCGCCGCCGCCCTGCTCGCCCTCCTCGGCGACGAGCACGCGACGATCTGGTTCTTCGGCGGCTGCCTCGTGGCGACGATCCTGCTGGTGCTCCTGGGGCCCGACCCCGAGAAGCAGCTGCTCGCTCCCTCCGCATCCGCCCGCGCGGACGTCGACACCGAAGACACGGGCGAGCCTGTCACCGGTTCGATCCCGCTGCGACGGTCCCAGCGATCGGGCTCCCCCACGGCGAGCGCGAGATCGGACCCCGGCACAGGCGTGGTGCGCACGATGTGGCGCCACCGCCGCGTGCTGTCGACGCTCGGGCTGGCCGCGGCATCCCTCTCCGCCGTCCGCTCTGCGCGCCAGGTCGTGCTGCCGCTGTGGGGCGTGTCGATCGGACTCGACGCGCAGACGATCGCGCTCGTGGTCGGCATCTCGGGTGCGATCGACTTCGCGCTGTTCTACGCGAGCGGCCAGGTGATGGACCGCTTCGGGCGACTGTGGGCGGCCCTGCCCGCGATGATCCTGATGGGCGCGGGGTTCATCGCCCTCGCCTTCACGCACGACCTCCCGCAGGCGGCGATGTGGTTCGCCATGTTCGCCGCCGTGCTCGGGGTGGGCAACGGCCTCTCGAGCGGCATCCTGCTCACCCTCGGCGCCGACGTCGCTCCGCAGTCGGATCCGGCCGCCTTCCTGGGGTCGTGGCGCACGCTCACGGACGCCGGCGGCGCAGTCGCACCCCTGCTGGTCTCAGCCATCGCCGCGGTGGGCTCGCTCGCCGTCGCGACGGGAGTGATGGGCGCCGTCGGGCTGCTGGGCGCTCTGGCCTTCGTGCGCTGGGTGCCGAGGTACGTGCCGCGGACGCGGGCATGACCGAAGTGGTGCGATTCTGCCGCAGCCGCAACGGCGGCCGGCGGTGCACGCGCCCCCTGGGCCACGCGGGTCTGCATCGCCATCGCACGGTCATGTGGGCGGATGCCGCGGCCGACCCCGCACTCTGTTCAGGCTCCGGCGAGCCCGGCACGCCCGCCGCTCCGCTCGCCGACGGCTTCCCGGACGGGCGCGCGATGTGCCCGGTGTGTCACCGTTTCGTCCCGCTCGATGCGGACGCCCGGCTCGTCCGCCACGACACGACGGACGAGAGCGAGACGGATGCCGAGACCCGGCGCCGTCAGGAGTGGTTCAACGTCCACGGCTGGTAGGGACGCCGTCTTCCTGTGCCTGCGTCAGACCCAGGCTCGGCGAACCGCCTCCGCGCCCAACTGCATGCGCGTGGTGACGCCGGCGGTGTCCATGAGCTCGGCGATCCGGCGCTGCACCGTCCGCAGCGAGATCCCGAGCTGCGCGGCGGCCGCGGCATCCGTCACGCCCATGAGAAGCAGGTGCAGCAGGTCGTGGTCGATGTCATCGGTCGTGGGCGGCGCCGCGGTCGGGAGGAACTCGGTGGCGGCGCGCCAGTAGTCCTCGAAGATCGAGCTCACGAGGTCGAGCAGGCCGCTCGGGTGGATGAGCAGCGCACCGAAACCGCGGTCCTCACCCTGCGAGTGCATGGGCACCAGCGCCATCTGATCGTCGGCGATGAACATCCGCGTGGGCAGTGCCGGAAGCACGCGGATCTCCTCTCCGATCTGGGCCATCTCCCGCGCCGCTGCAAGGAACCCCGGCCGCTCGAGCACCGCGTTCTCGACGATCACGCGGTAGCGCACCCCACGGGCGAGCGCCCGGTCCTCCTCGATGTTGTCCTCGCCGCTGAGCAGGGCGATCTCGTGCAGCACGAGCACGCGCACCTGCTCGATCGACGCGGCCTGCAGCTGCGCGACCCGCTGCCGCACGGCGTCGTCGCCGATCACGACGTCGACCACGTCGGCGACGCTGCGGCGCTCGACGGATCGCCGGTACAGGTCGCTCAGCTCGACGAGCGCCTCGTGCGCGCGGGTCAGCCCCCGCTCCCGCTCGAGCAGCAGCGGGCGCAGGGAGATCGACGGCGGGGACGCGACGAACCGGTCGCTGCTCGATGCCTGT
The DNA here is from genome assembly GCF_010634885.1 of Microbacterium sp. B35-04. Taxonomy (NCBI): domain Bacteria; kingdom Bacillati; phylum Actinomycetota; class Actinomycetes; order Micrococcales; family Microbacteriaceae; genus Microbacterium; species Microbacterium sp. B35-04. Next base: position 16,978 of record NZ_MWLP01000028.1, read on the forward strand.
CTCGCCAGCAGACCGAGCCGTTCCAGCTCAGCGGCCATCGGGCGCACGCGCGGCAGCGACATGCTGAGGGCCGCCGCGATCTCGGCCATCGATGCCGACGGCTGCTGCAGCACGCACCGGTACACAGCGGTGTGTGCCTCGTCGAGACCCAGCGCGTCAAGCACGGTGACCTTCCCCATGTCGACCATCGTCACCCGCCGAGCCTGGCGGATGGTGGCCATGGCATTTCTCCGCCACCACTTTAGGCACACGGCCGACGAAGGTGGGCAGTACGGAATCCCCAACCGAGAGGCTCGCGCATGTCACGACCCCACCCCTCCGGACGCCGCCTGCGTCCGATCGTCGCCGCCACGAGCGGCATCGCGATCGCGATCGCAGGCGTCGGCCTCGCCACCCTGCCGGCTGCGGCATCGCCCGCCCCTGAGGTCTCCCCCGCCTCAGCCACGCCCGATGCAGCCGCCGTCAGCAGCCACACCGTCACCCTCCTCACCGGCGACCACGTGACGGTCACGGACCTGTCGGACGGGACCCACGCCGTCTCGGTCGACACCGCCGTCGAGGGTGCCGGTATCCGCACGTACGAAACGGCCGGCGACCTCCACGTCGTACCCGACGCCGCGATGCCGTACCTGGCAGCGGGCGCGCTCGACGAGGACCTGTTCAACGTCTCGCTGCTCATCGACTACGGCTACGACGACGCGTCGGTGGACGCTACCCCGGTCATCGTCGAGCAGGATGCCGGATCCGCCCGCTCCTTCGCCGCCCCGGTGCCCGGGCTCGAGGTGCAGACGGCGCTCGAGAGCATCGGCGCTTCGGCCGCGACCATCGGCCACGACGCGGCGGCTTCCGCATGGCAGACATTGACCGCACCGACCGCGCGCAGCTTCTCGGCGCCGCCCGCGCTCGCCGGAGGCATCGAGGCGATCCACCTCGACGGCAAGGTGCAGGCCACGCTCGACTCGAGCGTCGGCTACATCGACGCACCCGAGGCATGGGCCGACGGCTACACCGGCGCAGGCGTCACGGTGGCGGTGCTCGACACCGGCTACGACGACACCCACCCCGACCTCGAGGGCCGCGTGCTCGACGGCTCGAAGAGCTTCGTACCCGGTGAAGAGGTCGCCGCCGATCCGAACGGCCACGGCACCCACGTCGCCTCGACGATCGCCGGCACGGGCGCCGCGAGCGACGGCACCCACCGCGGCGTCGCCGACGGCGCGCAGCTGCTGGTCGGAAAGGTGCTCGACGCCAGCGGCTGGGGCCAGGACTCGTGGATCATCGACGCGATGGAGTGGGCCGGCCAGAACGCCCCGATCGTGTCGATGAGCCTCGGATCCCCCGTGCCGTCCGACGGCAAGGACCTCATGGCCGAGTCGCTCGACCAGATCGCCGAGCAGACCGGCGCCCTCTTCGTCGTCGCCGCGGGCAATGCCGGTGCGGCCGAGACGATCGGCGCACCGGGGTCGGCCGAAGAGGCGTTCACCGTCGGCTCGGTCGACGACCCGTCCGGCGCACTGTCGTGGTTCACGAGCCAGGGACCGCTCTCCCGTTCGGGCGCGCTGAAGCCCGACGTCACCGGTCCGGGCAACGACGTCACCGCGGCACGTTCGGCCGACTCCGGTGGCGAGGGCGCATACATCGGGATGAGCGGCACGTCGATGGCGACGCCGCACGTGGCGGGAGCCGCCGCGATCCTCCTCGGCGCGAACCCGGACTACACCACCGACCAGCTGAAGGCGGCCATCGCGAGCACCGCTGTCGACGTCGGCTACACCGCGTACCAGGGCGGCTCGGGCGTCATCGACGTCGATGCCGCGCTCGAGGCGCCCGTCGTGGCGTCGGGCTCGGGCGACTTCGGCATGCTGATGTGGGGCGAGGAGCCGACCCCGGTCGAGCGCACCGTCGAGTACACGAACCGGACGGATGCCGAGATCACCGTCGCCCTCACCGCGACGCTCGGCGACACCACGCCGGGCGCCGGCGGCCCGTCGGCGGGCATCGCGTTCGACGCGCTGACGCTCGACACAGACTCGCTCACGATCCCGGCCGGTGAGACCGGCTCGGCGACGTTGACGGTCGACCCGGCGAGGGTGCCCGCGGGCACGCAGCTATCGGGCGTGCTGATCGGGTCCGTCGACGGGGAACCCGTGACGCGGACCGCGCTCGGCACCATCGCGGAGGCGGAGCGCTACGACCTCACGATCACGGCCACCGACTTCGACGGCAACCCGACCACGGCGTACGCGATGCTGTACGACCCGGCGACCCAGTGGGCGGAGCCCGTGCTCGTCGACGGCGAGACCACGCTGCGGCTCATGAAGGGCGACTACACGGTCATGTCGTTCATGGAGCTCGCGCGCACGCCCGACACCATCGCAACCGTGCTGGTCGGAGAGCCCACGCTCGAACTGGACCAGAACCGCTCGGTCGCGCTCGACGCCCGTACCGCCGAGCAGATCACGGTCGACGTCGGTCAGGAGGGGCTCGACCCCGTCTTCCGCAGGATGGACGTGACGGTCGACGACTTCGGCGCGAGCGTGATGATGCCCGTCTGGACGGATGAGATGTGGGCGCAGCCGCAGACCGTCGACGATGCCGGCTTCGGCTTCACGACGCGGTGGCGCCTGCAGACGCCGCTGCTGACGCTCAAGGTGGGCAAGCAGCCGCTCGACCTCATCGAGCAGATCGGGTCCACACTCCTCGACGGCTCGTTCAAGGCGACCGCGGTGGACGCGGGCAAGGGCAGCGTCGAAGAGTTCGCCGCCGCGGGTGCCGCCGGCAAGATCGCCGTGGTGACCCGGTCCGCGGAGGTCTCGGCATCCCAGCGGGCAGCCAACGCCGCCGCCGCTGGAGCGAAGCTGCTTGTCGTCGTGAACGACGGCGACGGCGAGTTCAACGAGTGGGTGGGATCCGAGGACTACACGACGGATGTCGGCATCCCGGTCGCCGGGATCAGCGGCGTCGAAGGCCGTCAGCTGCTCGCTCAGCTGGTGACCAAGAAGGTGACGATCGCGGCCGTCGGGGTTCCGACCTCGGATGTCGTGTACGACATCGCCGAGTTCGGCGACGGCGAGATCCCGTCGGACCTCTCGTACGTGCACACCGGGGACGACCTCGCCCGCATCGACACGCGCTTCCACGGCCAGACGGAGGAGATCGGCGAGTTCCGCTACGACTTCGTGCCCGGTGCGGAGTACGGCAGCGGCTTCCCGATGCGCACGCAGCGCGGGACCGAGCGGGCTGAGTGGGTCAACACCGACGGGCTCCGCTGGTACCAGAGCCTGGGGATCTCGTCGGTCCGCTGGGAGATGCGCGACATCATGCGCACCTACGAGCCGGGCGAGCGCACCGAGGCAGAGTACTACGGCGGCATCGTGCGCCCGTACGTCGGGACCGGGTACTGGGTGCCCAATCTCGTATCCGACTACGCCCAGATCAACATCCCGAGCTGGGCGGACGGCGGCGACTCCGGGCACACCGGCGCGTTCGACACGTGGAGCGAGCCGTCGACGGTGCAGCAGCTGACCGACGTCTACCTCGACGGCGAGCTGATCCGCCAGACCGAGCATCAGGGTGCGAACGTGTTCGACCTGCCCGACGGCGAGCACGACTGGCGCGTGGTGAGCACCGCGACCCACGACGGATCGCACCTGGCCGGATCCACGAAGACCGTCAGCGACTGGACGTTCCGCGCCACCGGCAAGCTGGGCGATTGGGAGTACCGGCTGCTCCCCCTGATCCAGGCGTACTACGACGTCGACGTGAACGCGCAGAACCTCGTCGGCGAAGGCCGCAAGAAGGGCTCGGGCGTCACGCTGGGCCTGGAGCTCGGCCACGTCGCGGGCACCTCGCCCGCCGGCGCGATCACCGACGCCACGCTCGAGGCCCGCACCGCGGGCGGCGACTGGGCGCCGGTGGCCCTGGCCTCTGCTGAGACGGATGCCCCGACCGGCGCGGTCGAGCACGACGGTGGCATCTTCGTCGAGTCCCGCGCCTGGGTCAGCGGACTCTCCGCCCAGATCCCGGTGCCCGACAAGGGCGGCTGGGTCGACCTGCGGGTGACCGCAACGGATGCCGAGGGCAACACGTTCTCGCAGGAGATCGAGCGCGCGTTCGAGGCCACCCCGGCCAAGGGCGTCCGCTAAGCGCAGCGCACCACGAAGGGCTCCGACGCACCCGCGTCGGAGCCCTTCGTGCTGCGCCCGCGGCGCGAAGCCGCCTCCGACGGTCGGGCGATGTTCATATCTGTTCAGTTCGATCGTCCGCACACCCTGGATGCTGAAACGATGACCTGCGTCCGCCGCCACGGGGCTCGCGGACCGTGAGATTCGAGGAGGAATCCCTTGACCAGAAGACGGATGACGCTGCTCGCCGCAGCGACGATCAGCGTGCTCTGCCTCGCCGGCGCCCCTGCCGCGGCTGCCGCGGCTGCCGCGGCCGACGACGGCCTGGCCGGCAGCGTGCACTATGCCAGCGATGTGGATTGGATCTCGGCCGACAACGGTTGGGGGCCCGTCGAGCGCGACTACAACAACGGCGCACGAGGCGTGCCCGACACGTCGCGAGCCATACAGTCGATCCGTGGCGTGCAGTACCCGAAGGGTCTGGGGACACACGCCCCCGCGCGGATCGTGTACGACGTCGCGCAGCAATGCACCCAGCTTCTCGGCTACGTCGGCATCGACGACAGCCAGTCCGGCAAGGGTCGTGTCGACTTCGTGGTGAAGGTCGACGGCACGGAGCAGTTCCGGATGGTGCGGACGGGCACTGATCCGGCGGGTCGACTCAACCTGGACCTCCGCGGCGCGAGCACCATCGAGCTCATCGCCGAGCCCGGACCGGAAGGCAACGGCAACGACCACGCGGACTGGGCCGACCTCCGGATCAACTGCACGGACGGCTACCTCGCGCAGCCGCTCACCATCACGCCGATGGATGTCGACTTGTCGCTCCTGGCCTCCGGGCCGCCTGTCGAGGTCACGATCGACGGCGCGAACCCGCAGGCGCCGGTGACCGTCGGCTTCGCCGGCACGGAGGTCGTCGTGAACGCCGACGACCACGGTCGGGCGGTCGCCACGTTCGTCGTGCCCGCCGGCATCGCCGCCGGCGAGTACTCCATCACCGCCCGTGCCGAGTCGCTCTTCGGCGCGATCGCCGAGGGCCAGATCGCGGCGCACGTGGTGGCGGTCTCCGACACGGTGTACTTCGTCGACTGCTCAGCGACCGCCGCGGGCGACGGCTCGGAGGCCACGCCCTTCGCGTCGCTCGAGCAGCTCTCGGTCGTCCAGCCGTTCCAGCCCGGGCAGGCCGTGCGCTTCAAGCGCGGCGTGGAATGCACCGGCACGTTCGCTCCCACCGGCTCCGGACTCGCCAGCGCACCGATCACGGTGTCGCCGTACGGCGACGGGGACGCGCCCGCCACGATCAACGGCGACGGTCGGCTCGCCGGCATCCATCTCCTCAACGTGAGCAACTGGACCGTCGACGGCATGCACGTGACCAACCCGGGCGCGCCCGATCAGCGACGCGTTGGCATCCTGTACGAGATCAACGACGGCACCAAGCGCAGCGGAGTCGTCCTCACTCGCAACCACGTCGAGAAGGTCGCCGGCTGGTCCGACAAGACGAGCCTGGGCAACGCGTTCTCACGCTCGGCGGGCATCTCGGTTCTCGGCGACGGCATCGGCTGGTTCGACGGCATCACCGTCACCGACAACGTCGTGAACGACACCGCGGCCGGCGGCATCAAACTCTCCGCTCCCGACACCACTCGCCACTACAACACGAACGTCTACGTCGCGCGCAACGACATCCGCGCGGTCGGCGGCGACGGCATCGTGATCCACAACTCCGACAAACCCGTCATCGAATACAACTCGGCGATCGACCTCGGGCACGGCGAGTATCCGTTCCTCAAGGGCAACTTCGCCGGCATGTGGCCGTACAACTCAGCCGACCCGCTGTTCCAGTACAACGTGGTGGGCAACAGCGTCGCCTCGACCTACGACTCCACCGCGTGGGACTGCGACATGAAGATCAAGGGCAGCTGCACCTTCCAGTACAACTACTCGTACGGCAACGCCGGCGGGTTCTACCTGGACTGCATCTCGGGCTGCGGCACGGCCTCCACGACGGCGAACACGATCCTGCGCTACAACGTCTCGCAGGATGACTGCCGTCTCGCCGGTGCGAGCGGCGGACCGGGCCTGCACTTGATCTACAACAACACGTTCTCCTGCCTCAACCGGCCGTTCGAGGACGATATGACGGCACCGCGCGAGGTGAAGAACAACATCATCATCGCGCAGGGCGGCAGCCTGAAGACGGCGAACGGCGTCTACGCCAACAACGCGTACTTCGGCGGCATCCAGCCTCCCGCCGCCGAGACGGGCGCCGTCGTCGGCGACCCGAAGCTCATCGCGGCGGGCAGCGGCCAGCTGACCCGGGCGCTGCCGGGGTACCAGCTGGCTGTCGGCTCGCCTCTGCTCGGAGCGGGCACGCCGATAGCAGACGCGGGCGATCGCGACTTCTTCGGCAACCCGATCCCCGCCACGCCCAATATCGGTGCATACCAGGGCGACGGGGTGGAATCAGGCCCGCTGCCGTTCGATGCGCTCGTGAACCAGACCGCCGTCGCGTCGACCGCCAACCCCCGCAACGGCGCGATCACTGCAGACCTCCGCGTGCTGTCGGCAGAGGCGCTGGCCGGTGCGGATCTCGCCGTCGGCGCGAAGGTCCGGGCGTTCGGCGCCGAACTGGATTGGCACCCCACCGCGGTCGGCACGCCCGATGCGGTGAAAGCGGCCGGCCAGCACGTCGCGCTCGAGGGAGAGGGTGACGAGCTCATCGTCGCCGGTTTCTCAGCGGGCACAGTCACCGATGGGACCGCGACGGTGCACTATCAAGACGGCACCAGCGAGCAGGTGCGAGTCCGGCTGCCGCTGTGGAGCGACGGGTCGACGGATTCCGCCGACACGGTGCTGCTCGGCAGCGCGGCGTCGCATCTGCAGCGCACCAGGCCGTATCTCGGCGGCACGATCTCGACGGTGACTGCACCCGGATCCGTCTTCGCGCAGCGGATCCGGCTGTCCGGCAAGCCGGTGGCGAGCGTCACCTTGCCCGACGGCAGCCCGGTCACCGGCGATGGGCTGAGCCTGTTCGCCGTGGAGCTCGCGGGCAGCGCCGTGCCGACCGCCACGACGGTGCTCACAGAGTGCCGGGGACCCTTTGCGTGGGTGCACGTCACCGTGGCGAACGAGCACTACTCACGCATCACTGTGACGGTCGACACGGCACTCGGCGACGATGTGAAAGTCAACCTCGACCCGGGCAAGGACACCCGCTCTTCGTTCAAGATTCCGGGTGCACTCGCCGGTGGCGAGGCCGTCGTGGTGGCGACGGGCGGCGACGGCGCCCGCACCACCGCGACGGTGCCGTACACCGGGATCGACTGCCGCTGATCGCAGCGCTGACGGTGGTGGCGTGCGCATGCGCCGCCCCCACCGTCGGTGGGCCGGGTGCCGGCCGCACGCTCCGACGCGACCGCACACGATGAAAACCGAGACGTTAGGGTGAGCCGATGATCGCCGAGGAACGCCGAGAACGCATCCTGCGGGAGATCGTGCTGCGCGGTCGTATCGAGGTGACGGACTTCGCGGAACGCACCGAGTTGAGCGGCATGACCATCCGGCGCGACCTGTCCGTTCTTGCCGAACGCGGGCTCGTCCGTCGTGTGCACGGCGGCGCCGTGCTCCCCGAGTCCGCCGACGCGCCCGCCGTCGGCGTACGCGGTATCGGCACGTCGTCGCGACCGGTCGCCACGATCGGGCTCATCGTGCCGGACGCCGCGTACTACTTCCCGCCCGTCATCCGCGGGGTGAGCGGCGCAGCCCACGGCGCAGGGATCCGGATCGTCCTCGGCACGACGAACTACGACCCGCGCGAGGAGATCCATCAGCTCGCACGGCTGGACGCGGGCGGCGTGGACGCGATCATGCTGGTCACCGCCCGTCCTGGCGTCGACGACACCATGACCTGGCAGGCGATCGCTGGCATACGCACACCGGTCGTGCTGGTGGAACGGTCCGTCGACGGGGCGCCGACCACCCTCCGCATCGACTCGGTGCGCTCAGACCACGGATTCGGGGCGGAGCTCGCGGTCGATCACCTCGCCGAACGCGGCCACGACGGCGTCGGACTCCTCCTCCGCGAGACGGCGACGGCGCCGTGGATCGCGCGCGGACACGCCCGCGCCGCCCGCAGACTGCAGATGAAGCAGGCGCCGGTGGTCACGGCACCGTCGCCGAGGTGGGGCGACGGCTCCACGTCGGATGTGCTGAGGGAGTTCCTGGACGACTGCCTGGCCGCCGGCATCCGATCTGCCATCGTCTTGCCCGACGACCTGGCGGTGGGACTTCTCGGCATCGCCGAAGGACGCGGGCTCCGGGTTCCCGAGGACTTCGCCATCGTCGCCTACGACGACGAGATCGCATCCTTCGCCAATGTGCCGCTCACGGCTATCGCCCCACCCAAGCTCGCTGTCGGGCGTCGGGCGCTCGAGACGTGCTTGATGCGCTTGGAGCAACGGGACCTCGCGCCGGCCCAGCGCGTGCAGCTGACGCCCACTCTCAACGTGCGTTCGTCGACCTGACACCTCTGAACCCAGGACGACGCGATGCCGGCGCCGCCGCGTCGGCGATCCGTTCCCGTGACTCTTGCAGCGCGGCAACCGCTCACCACAGCATCCCAATCAGGTGGGCGAACAGGTCCTCCGGATCGTTGTCGAGACCGCGCCGCGCGAACCACGTCGACACGTTCACGACGTCGCGGTGCAGGAAGTCGAGTCCCTGAGGGTTGGCGGCGACGTCGACGATCTGGGGCAGGTCGATCACGACGATGCGACCGTGGTGATCCAGCAGGTTGTACGGCGACAGATCGCCGTGCGCGAATCCGGCGCCGGCGAACGCCTCGAGGATGCCGACGACCTGGGCGAAGGCATCCTGCAGCTCCTCGCCGTGCAGCCTGCTCTGAGCGAGCCGCGGTGCCGCGGCGCGGCCGTCACCGACGAACTCCATGAGCACCTCGGTGTCGCTCACCTGCACCGGATAAGGCACGGGAACGCCGGCCTGCCAAGCGCGGCACAGCGCGGCGAACTCGCTGTGCGCCCAGTGCCCGGCGGCCACGGAGCGGCCGTGCGCCGACTTGCGGCCCACCGCCCGCGCGTCGCGGGTGTTGCGCATCGTGCGGCCCTCTTCGTAGCTGCCCGAGCGGTGGAAATCGCTGTGATGCGTGTTGCGATACCGCTTCGCGGCGAGCAGCACGCCGGCGGTGCCGGGGACGGCGCGCTCGATGAGGTGCACGTCTGCCTCCTTGCCGGTCTTGACGACGCCGAGTTCGGTGTCGAAGGCCGCCGAGGCGGTGACGAGCCAGTGTGGATGCGGCAGCGGGCCGCGCTGGGTGGGAGAAGACGCCGGCCAGGTGGACCAGCGCTGATCGGTGCCGGGTTCGAGTTCCGGCGAGAGAAGGGATGCGGACGCGTCGAAGCGTGCGGATGACATCGGGTGGACACTCCAGGATGGGAGGTCACCGGATCAGTGGGTGCGGGCGACCTCGAGGGAAGGGAACAGGACACAGGGCGTGGCAAAGACAGCCATCGTCGTTCCTCCTTCCGGTCAGGGTGCCGCGGCACCGACTCGCTTCACTGTAGCGGGGCACGGGAGCGGCGGCCACCCCGAATCCTCCCTTGTGCGCCGACAGCGCTCGGCGACGGCCCCCGGGCGGGGTCAGCGCAGCGCGGTGCGGCTCGTCGCCGTGGATTCGAGCGACACACCGTCGGGCACGAACACGGTGACGATCGGCGGATGCCACTGCCCGGCCACCGTGACCCGCGCGGAGACGCCGTCGGGGCTCGTAGCAGAGACGAGTCGTGCCCGGTCTCCGATGGCGTCCACCATCGCGACCGCCTCCCGGCGCACCCCGGCATCGGTGAGCGTGGCGACGGGCTCGCCGGCGGCGACGGAGAGCTCGAAGCCGTCCGCGGCGGCGAGGGCTGCGGCATCCGCCACCGCATCGAGCTGCTTCTGCGCGAGATACAGGCTCGTCGCCGCGCTGCACACGAGGATCACCGCGATCGCGAGCACCGCATAGCCGAGCGTCAGGATCAGCACGCTGCCCTCATCATCGGCCTCCACCACAGGTCGCCGCGCGCCGCCGCCTGCCCGCGGGCGGAACCTCATTCTCCGCTCCAGAACCGCGACACCTTGTGCGCGCCCGTCGCCTCGATCGGGACCGCCGCGATGTTCTCGAGTCCGAGAACCGGCGGGACCAGCGGCAAGGTCACCGCGGTGCGCACCGTGACGTGCAGGGTCGCTCCAGCCCGCGGGCAGGACGCTCCCGCCGGGGTGCAGCCGATCGCCAGGTCGACGTCGTCGAGGCCGTACTCCTCCGCCACCGCAGCGAGCACCGCGTCGGCGCGGCCGCGCGCGTCGGTCGCGTCGGTCGCGGTCGACACGGCGCGGGCGATGTGACGCGCCGCCGCTTCGGCGCCGAGGCTCTGCCCCTGGATGAGTCCCAGCGAGACGATGAGGTAAACCAGGGGCACCAGCATCAGCAGCCCCACGAGAATGAACTCGAGCGCCGCAGAGCCACGCTCTCCGTCGCCGTCGCCGTCGCCGTCGTCGCCCTCGCCGGCAGCGGCGACGAGCTCAGTCGAACGATTCGACGGGCGCATGCGCCGTCACCTCCAGCGAGCGCGGAGCACCGAGGAGACCCACCAGCGGCAGCGTCGCGGCCACCCGGATCTCGATGGTCTCCCGACCGAGCGATGACTCCTCCCGCACGCTGACTTCGGTGGCGTACTCCCGGCCGATCGTGCGACCCACGATGTCGCGGGTGCGCTGCGCCCCGTCCGCGAGCGTCGTGTCGGCGAGCGCCGCGTGGTAGGCGCCCTCGACGGCCGCGTCGTGCACGACGTTGCGTACGTATACCGCGAGGCCGAACTGCAGCACGCCGAGCGTGAGGACGGTGAGCAGCGTGCCGACGAGCACGAACTCGACCGGACTGGCACCCGTCTCGTCGCGGTGTTCCGCAGCGAGCCGGGCGCGCAGACCCGACATCACGCGGCTCGGGGCGACGCGCACGGCGTCAGAGTCCGGAGACGCGGCTGATCGCCTGCTCGAACAGGTCGGCGAGCGCCGGCCCCGCCATGGCCCAGATCACGACGACCAGGCCGGCCGTCATCAGGGTGATCAGGACCCAGCCGGGTACGTCGCCCCGCTCGTCGTCGGCGAGGTCGTGCCAGCCGCCGCGAAGCCGAGCCGTGAGGCGCTGCATCCGTGTTCTCATCATTTCTCCTTCCGGCCGGTCAGCCGAGTCCGAGTCGAAGCATGAAGATCCCGGGGAAGACCGCGAACAGGACGCTCAGCGGCAGGATCAGGAAGACCAGCGGCAAGGGCAACAGATTAAGGTACCTTTATGGAGGCCGTCATCTACACCCGCATTAGCCTCGATCGCACGGGTGAAGAGTTGGGGGTCGCCCGCCAGGAGCAGGAATGCCGCACGCTTGCTGAGCGCCTGGGACTGAACGTCGTCCAGGTGCACACCGACAACGACATCAGCGCCACGACCGGCAAGCTCCGCCCCAGCTTTGAGGCCATGCTCGCCGCGAAGCCGACGGCCATCATCGCCTGGCACCAGGATCGTTTGTTGCGGCTCACCCGCGACCTGGAGCGCGTGATCGCGCTTAACGTGCCCGTGTACACCGTGACGGCAGGCACACTCGACCTGACCACACCGGCAGGCCGCGCGGTCGCCCGCACCGTCGCCGCCTGGTCGACGTACGAGGGCGAGCAGAAGGCATTGCGTCAGGTGGCCGCGAACGCGCAGAGGGCATCGAGTGGGGTCCACGCTGGCCGGGTGGGCTATGGCTACCGTCGCGAGGGTGCCGCCGTGGTGCTGGAGGATGAGCAGGCCGCAACGATACGCGACGCTGCTCGGCAGGTACTCGATGGTGCATCTCTGCGGTCGGTCTGCAAGCTCCTGGGTGAACGCGGCATCGAAACCCCCGGCAAGGCAGTCACATGGACCAGCCAAACCCTCAAGCAGCTCCTACTCCGGCCGTCGCTGGCAGGGCTGACCGTCCACCGTGGCCAGGTAGTAGGCCGCACTCCGGACGACGCGCCCCGCGTGATCGACGAGGACACGCACGAGCGGCTGAAGGCATTGCTGACCGATCCGGTGCGCAAGACTGCACCCGCGGGCCGTGCACCGAAGTACCTACTGGGCGGCATCGCTCGGTGTGGCCGCTGTGGTGGCGTGATGGTGCGCGCTGTGGGCCGGATGACACGGCAAGCCAACGGAACGTCCAAGCGCCAGCCGCCGAGTTACGTGTGCAGTGAGTGCTACCGGGTGCGCCGCAAGCAGGACCTTGTAGACGCGTTGGTCGAGGGCATCGTGGTGGGCAGACTCAAGATGCCCGACGCCGCACAGCTCTTCAACACGGGCGACCCTGCTGCGTTGGAGCAGGCACGCGCGACTCTGGCGGCAACCGACGCACGGCTGGACAACGCGGCCGACCTGTACGCGACCGGTGGCATCGACGCCGGACAGCTTGCACGCATCACCGAGCGCTTGCGGGCTGAGCGCGCTCAGGCTACGGCTGCCGTTGACGCTGCGACGCCTGCTGCCGTGCCTGCCGAGCTGATCGGTGACC
>NZ_MWLP01000029.1:0-26337 GCF_010634885.1 Microbacterium sp. B35-04
CCAGAGCACCGGGATCGCACCGAGCGAGAGAGCCCGGCCGATGCTGGACCAGACGAGGATGGGCTTGCGGCGCCAGCGATCCGTGTACGCGCCGGCGATCAGCCCGACGACGGCGTACGGCACGAACTGCGCCGCGTTGACGATGCCCACCTCGAACGGGGTCGCCGCGAGCAGCTGCACCACGAGCACCGGCATCGCGACCGCCGAGACCGCAGTGCCGAACGAGCTGATCGCGGCCGCCGTCCAGTACCGCGCGAACGAGCCGCGCGGCGGGGGCGCGGCGTCAGCGTGGTGCGCGCTCACGACGGTCGTGCCGGGCCTACGCCATCCAGGAAGTGCGACCGAAACGCTCCCAGCGCTCGACGACGCGCGGGGTCTCAGCATCCGAACCAGGCTCGTAGACCGCGCGGCCCTCGATGAACACGCGCTGCACGCGCGAGTCGACGGCGAGCGGATCGCCCGACCACACCACGACGTCGCCGTCGCGCCCGGGCTCGAGCGCGCCGACCCGCTCGTTCAAGCGGAGGATGTCGGCCGGGTTCGTGGTGAGCGCCTCGAGCGCCGTCCCGGCGGCCAAGCCCTCGCGCACCGCAAGGATGGCCTGCAGCCGGAGTTGATCGATCGGGACCACCGGATGGTCCGTGGTGATGGCGACCTTCACGCCCGCCTCGGCGATGAGCGCCAGGTTGCCGATCGCGCGGTCGCGCAGTTCCACCTTCGACCGCGACGTCAGCAGCGGCCCGAAGATCACCGGGACCTGCTTCTCGGCGAGCACGTCGGCGATCTTGTGCGCCTCGGTGCCGTGATTGACGACCAGCGTGTAGCCGAACTCCTCGGCCAGCCGGATGGCCGTGGCGATGTCGTCGTGGCGGTGGCAGTGCTGGTCCCAGAGGAGCTCTCCCGCCAGCACGGCGGCGAGCGTCTCCTTGCCGAGGTCGCGCTCGAACGGCTCGCCCTTGTCGGCGGCCGAGGCGCGCTTGTCGGCGTAGCTGCGGGCGGCGACGAACGCGTCGCGGAGGACGGATGCCACGCCCAGGCGCGTCGACGGCGTCTGCTTCTTCTCGCCGTATACGCGCTTCGGGTTCTCGCCGAGTGCCGACTTGACCGACACGTCGGTGGCGAGGATCTGCTCGTCGACCGTGCGCCCGCCCCACGTCTTGATCGCGACCGTGCGCCCGCCGATGGGGTTGCCCGAGCCAGGCTTGATGACGGCCGTCGTCACGCCGCCGCGAAGCGCATCGCGGAAGCCGACCTCTTCGATGTCGATGCCGTCGAGTGCGCGGAAGCGCGCCCCGTTCGGGTCCGTCATCTCGTTGGTGTCGTTGCCCGACCAGCCCTCGCCGTCCTCGTGCACGCCGAGGTGGCCGTGCGCCTCGACGAATCCGGGAACGACCCAGCTGCCCGAGGCGTCGACCACTTCCGCTCCCTCGGGAACGGCGGTCTCGGGTCCCCCGACGGCCGTGATGACGCCGTCGGTGACGATGACGGTGCCGTTCTGGATGGGGTCGGAGCTGACAGGGACGACGTAGCCGCCGGTCACGGCGAGGATGCGAGCCATGCCCTCCAACCTACGCGGGGCTGCCGGCTCACCCGAGCGGCGGACCCTCCAGCACGGTCGGCACGTACTCGAGCAGCTGGCTGCGCTGATCGAACGCGCGCGCCTCGACGAGGTCGAGTCGCACGTCGGGGTAGCCGTCGAAGATCCGGTCCGCCCCGGTCGCGCCGGTGATGACCGGGAACACGACCACGCGGTAGCGGTCCACCAGGCCGGCCTGGAGGAGCGAGCGACAGAGCGAGACGCTGCCGAGCGTGCGCAGCGGCCGGTCGGACTCCTCCTTCAGGCGCCGCACGAAATCGACCGCGTCCTCGCGGACCAGCACCGAGTTCGCCCAGCCGAGCGGTTCCTCGAGCGTCGACGAGAAGACGTACTTCTGCACGTCGTTGAGCACCTCGGTGCCCTCCTCGCCGCCGGCGGTGAGCCCCGACATCACGCGGTACGTCGTCGCGCCCATGAGGATCGGATGGTCCTGCTCCGGCAGCTGCTCCAGCCAGCCGAGATACTCGGGGCCCTCGAGCCCCCACCATCCCGGCCACCCTTCGGCGGCGCCGTAGCCGTCGAGCGACATGATGAAGTCGACCGTCAAGATCTGCATGCGAGCCTCCTGCGCGTTCCGTCGCCCGCGCGATCGCGCGGGCGTCACTTCTCGGGTGGATGCCTCGGGCACGAGGGTAATCGCGGGTCAGGCCCGACGGAACCCCGGTAGTGCACGGTTGCGATGAACAACACCGGTGCGAGTACCGTGGCGCCAGGCCGGCGAGGAGGAGGCATCCATGTCATTCGTCGATCCGGAAGCGCCCGTGCCCTCGGGACTGCGGACGAGCGAGTTCGTGCTGCGGCCGATCACGGCCGACGACGCCGAGCGCGATCACGCCGCCGTGATGGAGACTCGCGACGACCTGCGGTTGTGGGAGCAGTCGACGTGGCCGGCCGACGACTTCACCGTCGACGACAACCGGGGCGACCTGATCGACCTCGCGCAGCGCCACGAGGCACACCGGGCGTTCACCTACGCCGTTCTCGACCCGGCGGGAGATCAGAGCCTCGGGTGCGTGTACCTCTTCCCGACGACGGCGGCGTTCCTCGCGAGGTCGGCGGTGACTTCCGTCGGCGACGCGGATTGGGCGGCGGTCGACGCGGTGACGTACTTCTGGGTGCGCGGATCGCGCATCGGGACCGGCATGGATGCCCGCCTGCTCGCGGCACTGCGCACCTGGTTCGCCGAGGAGTGGCGCTTCCAGCGGCCGGTGTTCGTGACGAACGAGCAGTTCTCGCAGCAGGCGGCGCTGCTCGACGGCACCGATCTGCGGCTGCAGTTCGAGCTGCGCGAGCCCGACAAGCCCGGCACCTACCTCGTCTACGGCTGACTACCGAACCTCGACGATCAGAGGATCGTGGTCAGCGTCCCGCCGTCCGCCCGGAGCGCTGCACCGTTCGTCGCGGACGAGCGAGGGCTCGCCACGTAGGCCACGAGGTCGGCGATCTCGCGGGGCTCGATGAACCGCTCCAGCAGGGATGTCCGATTCCCCCCGGCGATGGCGCTCTTGAGGTCCTCGGGTGCCATGTCCTGCGCCGCGGCGATCTGCGCCACAGCCTGCGCGACGCCGTCCGAGTACGTGGGTCCGCCGAGGACGGTGTTCACCGTGACACCGGTCCCGCGCGTGAGCTTCGCGAGCCCGTTGCCCAGCGCGAGCATGGCGGCCTTGGTCGCGCCGTAGTGGATCATGTCGGCGGGGACGTTGACGCCCGACTCGCTGGCGACGAAGACGACGCGCCCCCAGCCGACCTCGAGCATGCGACCCAGCAGCTGCCGCGACAGCCGGACGCCGCTCATCACGTTGACCTCGAAGTAGCGGTGCCATTCGTCGTCGGTGATGTCGCCGAACTCCTTGACGTCGAACACCCCGACGTTGTTGATGAGGATGTCGACCTCACCGAGAGAGCCCAGCAGGCTCTCCACCTGCTCCGTGTCTGCGAAGTCGGCGGCGATGCCGGTGACGTCGGCGCCCGACACTGCCGCGCGCAACGCCGCCACCGACGAGTCGACGCGACCCTGGCTGCGCCCGTTGACGATCACCGTTGCGCCCTCACGCAGGAGCGTCTCCGCGATCGCGTAGCCGATCCCCTGCGTCGACCCGCTGACGAAGGCGCGCCTGCCTGCCAGATCCAATTCCATGATGTCCCTTCTCACTCCCCGGCACGAGGATCAATTCACTTGCTCAGTCAAGTCATAGTACTCCGATTTAAGTTTCCTGGGTAAGTGAATCGAACCTTGACGGCTAAAGTGTGAGGCATGACGCGAACCGATGCGCCCGCTGCGTTGACGCCAGAAGAGCTCGACACCTGGGCCGGACTGGCGACGGTTCTCGAGTGGCTGCCAGCCGCCCTCGATGCTCAGCTGCAGCGCGACGCGCAGCTGACCCACTTCGAGTACGGCGTGCTGTACGCACTCGCCGATGCTCCCGGCAGAACCCTGCGCATGAGCGTCCTCTCCGGCTATGCGAACAGCTCGCTCTCACGGTTGTCGCGTGCTGCGACGCGACTGGAGTCCAAGGGGTGGATGCGCCGCCGGCCCGACCCAGCGGATGGCCGATACACGTTGGCGATCCTCACCGAGCTCGGTCAGCAGAAGGTCGACGAGGCGGCACCTGGACATGCCGAGCTGGTGCGCGGCCTGGTGTTCGATCGCCTGACGAGTGCGCAACAGCGGCAGCTGCGCGAGATCTCGCGTCGCATCACGGGCGCGATCCGGTCTGAGGAAGGCTGGGCGCCCCCCGCGAACACGCCTTCCACCTAGGGGCGCGTCCGCGATGCGCCACGCGCGTCGGAACCTCGACATGCAGGACCACGCTGCTCGCGGACGACATCCGCGCTTCTTCGAGGGCCTTCCCTGACGCGGTCCACATCTGAAGATGATTACCGTCTGGGCATGGACCTCCCAGTCGCCTCCCCCACGGGCCGCCACAGCGACCGCCCCCCGACTCCCGGTCATCCGATGTCCCCACTACATGGCAATGTCGACAGCATGGAGCGGTTTGCAGCATCTCCGGCTGAGCGCGCGGGCGCATCCTCACGCTGGGGGATCGTCGGTGTACCGTCGAGCGCCGCAGCACACTGGGCCGGGATCGAAAAGGCGCCAGCCGCGCTGCGAGCGGCCGGACTCGTGGACGCCCTGTCCAACGGATCCGTCACGGTCAAGGACTTCGGTGACCAGCAGGTCGCCCATTGGGCCACCCACCGAACGGGCGACGGGGCGAACAACGTCGAGGCTGTACGCGCGGTGCTCGATGAGACACGTCAGCGCATCGTCGATGTGCTGACGGACGGTCTTCGCCCGTTCGTCATCGGCGGGGAGTGCACGCTGGCGGTCGCGATGGTGAGTGCGTTCGCCGAATGCGGCCGCGACGTAGGGGTCGTATACGTCGACGGCGGGCAGGACCTGATGACCCCCGTCGACAACCGCGACGAACCCATCCTCGACGGCATGGGTGTCGCGCATATGCTCGACCTTCCCGGCACAGAGGACGTCATTTCCGGCATCGGCCCGCGGCGGCCTCTCTTGCGGGACTCGGACATCGTCTTCCTCGGGTACGCCGACGAGGAGGAGGACATCCACGACGTTGTGCACAGTGGGCGCATCCCGTCGTCGCTCGTCAGCGCAGATCCGGAAGCAGCCGCGTTCCGTGCGCTGGCGGCGCTCAGCGCAGCCAGCATTGTCATCCACATCGATGTCGACGTGCTCGACTTCCTGCAGGTCCCAGCCGCCGACGTCCCGACCTACGGACGAGGACTCTCCATCGAAGACCTCTCCGCCACTCTCCGGATCCTCTTCAGCGACCCGCGCTGTGCCGGTGCGCTTCTTGTGGAGTACAACCCCGATCACGACCGGCTGGGACGCGCTGCAGCACAACTTGTCGAGATGATACGGGCCACCGCAAGCGGCTGACCGAGTTCATGAGGGAATGCGATCCCGGCCCCAGTAACTGATCCATCGAGGGAGTGAGGCGCATACCGGGTCAGCTGGCGTCGATGTGTCGCCCGCCGCGCCGAGCGGTGGAGGCCCGGCTCATCTCACTCGCGAAACGGACATCCTCGCGGCCCCGGTGGTCCTGGGCTACGCGAACATCTGGCGCAGCACGTCGAGGTCGCCGACGTCGAGTGCCCGCGCGATCACCTCGGCCTCAGCCGGGTCGGGGAACAGGCCGGACAGCTCGTTCGCGAAGATGCCGCGCATCCGGTCCAGGTCACCTGCGTGGGCCGCCGCGCTCATCGCCTCGACGGCGAGCTGGTATGGAATCTGCTGGTATCCGTCGGGCGTGGTCACTGGGTTGTAGTACGGCACCCACGGGATCGAACTGTCCGGGTGGAGCAGCAGCACCTCGCCGGGCTGGATCGTGCGCGTGTGGTTGAGGGTCGCGAGCGTCAGCGCGTTGGCGATGCAGAACCGGTCCCCGATCGCGTACAGCGCGTCGCCCGGCGCGACCGTGTACGTGTTGATCCGGCCCTCGTCGTCGAGGCCCACGGTGCCCGCCGCGAACTCGCGCTCCCCACGATCGGTCAGGTCGCCGTTCAGATGCGCGCTCGTCTGCCCCATGTGGAGCCAGATCGGGTTCTCGCAGCCCTCGGGCGTGTTCTTCGGGATCGCGGTGCCGTTCCCGACATACACGTAGCCGTCGCCCAGCTCATCGATCATCTTCGTGCCGATCGGGTCCTCTTCCGCGGACGCCGGCTCCTCGGTCGGCCCCTCGGTCGCGTCCTCAGTCGGCTGGAAGATCGCCCAGGACGACATCTCGGCGTAGGCGCCCGATACGGTCGGCACGGCGAGGGCGACGAGGCCGCCGACGACGAGGACGGCGACGCCCGTGGTGATCTTGGCGGCGAGGTTCATGTGTCAGAACCTAATGGGACTGGGCGTCCCGAGGCCATGGTCGCGCCCGGATCAGACATGCCTCCGGACGACGACGTAGCGGTCGTGGTCCTCGGCGGGTGCGAAGCCGCGCGTATCGAACATCGAACGGGGACCGCAGAACGCCCCGGAATCGTCGCCGGATTCCACTCGGCGCGGGTATCCCTCGACGTATCGCGCGCCGCGCGCTTCGCCGTCGGCGATGACGCGATCCAGGAGCGCGGCTGACACGCCGTGGAGCCGGTAGGGCGGGGCGATGATGAAGCAGGAGACGCCCACCACGGTGTCGGGGGCCGGCCCATCCGGATCGACGCCGTCGTACTTCGCGTACGTCGACCGGCGCGACGCATTGACCCAGCCCGCCGGGCTGCCGTCGACGTACGCGAGGTACCCGAGCGTCGCTCCCGCCCGCAGCCGTTCGACCATCTCTGCCCGCACATCACGCCATGGTCGCTCGGGAACGTCCCCGGTATGGGGATGCAGGCAGTAGCAGGATCCCCAGTCGGGATTGTCGGGAAACGCGTCGCGGTCGAAGAACCGCAGCCAGTCGTCGATGCGCTCCTCTGTGACGGCATGCACCTCTATCGAGTCGATCGAGGCAAGTCGCTCGACCGGGCCGTCCTCGCGTGCCGAGGCATCCGCGAAGTTGCGCGCCCACAGCTGCACCTCTTCGTCGGGGTAGGGAACGTCGTGCGCCCCGCGTACGTGTGCGACGAACTGTTCGACGAGCGGCTCGACTTCGGCGCCCTCGAATCGCGCGTCCTTCTCGAAGCACTCGATCCACATGCCTAGGAGTGAACCACGATTTCTGATCCGTGCCTCAAGCGGAATCCGACACCGCGCCTCAGGCAGTTGGCTGACGGATGCCGCGACGCCAGACGTCGCGAATGTTCAGCGTGTCGCTGATCGTCGTCATCGGGTCGCCGTCTACCAGCAGCAGGTCGGCGCGCTGGCCCACCGCGATGGATCCCCGATCCGTGAGGCCGAAACGACGAGCGGTCACCGCCGTGGCAGCGCTCAGCGCCCCGGTCGGCGTCACGCCCGCATCGACGAAGTACTGCAGCTCCTGGTGCACGCTGGCGCCGTGCGCGAGACCGCCGAGGAAGGGCAGCGGCTGCGAGACATCTGTGCCGACGAGCAGGTCGACGCCGGCCGCCTCGAGGGCGCGCACGGTGGCCAGGACGTCGTCGAGCCGACCCTGCGGATAGTGGTTGAAGCTGCTCCGCAGCGTCGAGTCCCATTCCGGTGAGAGCTTCGCGGCGACGCGTGGGTCGTCTGCGAGCGCCGATCCGGTGATGCCCATCATCGAGGCGTCGAGCACCACGCAGGCTACGACGAAAGCACCGGACTGCGCGATGGCGTCGATGATCCGGGACGTGTGCGGTCGGTCCATGAAGAGGTGGGCCAGGCCGTCGATGCCGGCGTCGATGCTCATCTGCGTGGCTTCGATGGTGAGCGCGTGCGCCACCGTCAGCATGCCGAGGCGTTGGGCTTCGGCGACACCCGCGTTCAGCGTTTCCTGGTCGAGCATGGGGAGGCCCGGGTGTCCCTCGACGGACCCATCGTCGACCATGAACTTGATGTAGTCCGAGCCGGCGTCAGCGAGCTGGCCGACCACGTCGACCGCTTCCTGCGGGGTGGTGACCTTCGCGCGCACGATCGGGTCGACACGCTCGGGGCCGGCAGCGCGGCCGCCGGGGCCGCCGCGGCCCCCGCCGCGCTCGGGGTGGAAGTCCTTGGGGAACAGCTCCTCGGGGTGCCCTCCGGGAGGAGTGAGCCCGAATCCGGCGGAACGCACATCGGCGAGGTTGTCGTCCTGCGTGATGTGGTCACGGTCGCGGGCGGTGTTCGCACCCTGCATCTCGAGCTCCGTCGTCACACCGAACTGCAACGCCATCCGAAGGCCGGCGGTATCGGTGTGGACGTGCGCGTCGATGAGACCGGGCAGCAGCGTCGCACCGGGAGCTTCGATCAGCTGTGCGTCCGCGGGAGCCTGATCGCCGATGGACTCGATCAGCCCGTCACAGATCACCACGGTCTTGCGCCCGAGGTTCTTGATGCCGTCGAACACCCTACCGGCCACAATTGCTGTGCGCATACGACTTTCCGTTCCCTGCGGGAGCGCGCCACCAAGCGGACGCTCATTTACGTGTAAAATACCACATATGTGCAAGACGCACGCAAATTGAGGAGCAGAGATGAATGATCGCGAACAGCCTCCGCGGACCACCTCGAGCGACGACGATCTGCTCGAGAACGTCGGGACAGCGTTCTCGAGACTGCGGCGCCGCGCGAGCAGCGTCCCCCTCGACATGCAGGTCGCGCGAACCGACGTGCGCCGCGATCTTCTGCTCGCGATGGTGGAAGAGGCCGACGGAGTGCTGAGTGTCAACGCGCTGGCTGCCGCACTCGGGATGGAGCGCACCTCGGTCAGTCGTCTCGCGGCATCCTGCGTGAGCGAAGGCCTCGTCGAACGCGTGGCCTCCCAGACCGACGGGCGCAGCATCACACTCCGCCTGACGTCGCAAGGACGTGAGGTGCTTGCCGACGCGAGACACCAGCAACGCCGAGCGTTCGAATACATCACCCGCCAGTGGGACGACGACGAGCGGCTTGAGTTCGCCAGGCTTCTGCATAAGTACGTGGCCAGCGCGAGCAGCGAAGCATCCGAATGAGCCCTCGCTGCTCGCTATCGCTCAGCGCAGAAGCGGGGTCAGCAGTTCGGTGATCGCCAGCTCGGTCTGCTTCGAGGACAGGTCGCCGTCGAATCGCAGGATGCGCCAGGTGGTCGCATCACAGATGGACACGATCTGGGCGAGCCGCCTCTGTCGAGATGCATCGTCGGGCTGGGGTGGAAGATATTCCGAGAAGGCGCGGCGGCACCAATCGAGGTGATACGCCCTCCCGCGCGCGACGATCTCCGGCAGCCCCGGCACGAGTGAGGCCTCGGAGTAGGTCTTCAGGATCAGCAGCCCGTATTCGTCGTAGTGCTCCACCAGCGCGCGGATCGTCTCGAGGGAACTGGACCGCAAGGCCGCCTCGCGCTTCGCCGCAATGCGTCCCAGTTCACGTTCGACAGTTGTGGTCATCAGCACCGGTTTGCTGCCAAAACGTCGGATCACGGTCTGCGAGGTCACACCGGCGTCTGCGGCGACGTCGTCGAGCCTGATCCGCTCGTACGGAGTGGTGCGCAGGCGGTCCAGCATGCAATCGATAATCCGCTGACCTGTCGCCTCCGCGGCGTCCGCGCGGGCCGACATCCGGTACTTGCGCTCTTTCATGTTAGTCATGGTAACGTGAAATTATGAGAACCTCTTCAGAACGCGCCGAGCGCGTCGACACCCGCCTCGGCTCTCTCGCCGTTCGTCGCGTCGGCACGGGCGACATGACCGTGTTCTGGTCATCGATGTTCGTCGACAGCCACACCTGGGACAGCGCGTTGCCGCTGCTGCTGGCCGGCGCTCCCGAGCGGGAGTTCGTCCTCATCGACCCGCCAGGGCTGGGACTCAGCGAACCGCTTTCGCGGCGCAGCAGCATCGCCGAAGCTGCGGATGCCGCGCGAGACGCCCTGGCCGGGCTTGGAGCCACCAGCCCTGTCGACTGGGTGGGCAACGCGTTCGGCGGGCACGTCGGCTACCAGCTCGCGACCGACCCTTCCACCATCCGTAGTTTCGTTGCGATCAGCGCGCCCACCGAGCCGGTACCTGCTCACCTCCGGTGCAAGATCGCCGTTCTGCATCCGGTCCTGCGCCTCATGGGAGCAGTCGGACCGGTGCGCGCGGCAGTGATCTCGGCGATGCTGACGGATCCCTCGGCCGCGACCCCCGGCATCCGTGACGTGGTCGTCGACAGCCTCAACCGACCCACGCGTTCCAGCATGAGCCACGCGCTGCGCTCGTTCATCATCGATCGAACCGACGTGACCGATCGCCTCTCGGGCATCGGCGTGCCCAGTCTGTTCATCGCATCCGATGACCGGGGGGACTGGAGCCCGGAGGATGCTCAACGCGCGGCGGCATCCTCGCCGCACGCCACATCGGTCACGATCGCCGGGGCGCGCACACTCGTTCCGCTCGAGCAGCCCCTCGCAGTCGCTCAGGCGATCCTCGCATTCTGGGCAGCCAACGAGTGAGAAGGACCCCGGCTCTCCGACATCCCGGCGTAACGCGGACACGACCGTCGCACCCGGCGGATCAGGGGGTCGACTTCACCTGGGTCGCGGAGTCGTCCGTGTCGAGCACGTTCGCGAGAACCTCAGGCTGTTTCGACACCGCGCGGCGCCGATGTCGGGCTGGCGTCGAGAGCGCGCAGACGAGCGCTTCGGTGAGTCGCAACCAGTTGGCGTGCGTCGCCGTGAGGACCGAGAAGCCAGCCGTCTGCAGACAGGCCTCGACCGCTTCGCGGTGGCTCGGGTGCACCAGTCAGGATCTACCGCGGCCTTCGTTCGTGGTCACACCGATCTCACTCGGTGAGGTCGTGAAATGGTAACGTCCGCATCCCTTCGTCCTGGGCTAAGCCTGCACCGCACCGAAGAATTCGCGTGCCGTCGCCAACTGGGCGAGTGCCATCACGCCGGCCACGGCGACGTAGATCAGCCCGATCGTGTCGACGCCGTAGGCGATCGTGACCGCGGTCGCCAGCACTACCAGCCAGATCGAGGCCCACGCCCAGCGCTGTCTGACGCGGTAGGCGAAGAACAGGACCAGCAGGGCCAACGCGTTGACGACCGCGTAGGCGATGAACATCCGGCCCTCGTCTGCTGACGTGGCCACCAGGAAGATCGCGACCAGGTGATTGAGCAGCATCCCAGTGTTCAGCACGATCAGCACGATCCAGCCGGCCTTTGCCAGTCCAGTTCTCATGCCACGACTGTAGGACCGCGTGTCACACCGGCGAAAGACGCGACGAGCGCCAGGTGTGATGTCCAGGCCGCGGGCCGACCGGCGGGATGCTCAACCGCTCGAGTCGACCCCCTTCGATGCCGGCGAATGCAGGCGAACGAAAGGCGTTCTTCAGGACAGGAACTGACCGGAAGCCTTCGTACTGTCGTGGTCGTGGAGACGCAGAGCACCGAAGTCCGACCCTTCCGCATCGACATCCCGCAGTCCGCCTTGGACGACCTGAACGACCGGTTGGCAAGGACCCGTTGGCCCGATGAGCTTCCTGGTGTCGGGTGGGGCTATGGAGCTCCCTCGAGCTACCTGCGGGAGTTGGCGGAGTACTGGCGGACGGCGTACGACTGGCGCCGGCATGAGGCGGAGCTCAACGAGTTCCCCCAGTTCACCACCACGATCGACGGGCAGAGCATCCACTTCCTGCACGTGCGCTCGGCAGAGCCGGACGCCTTGCCGTTGATTCTGACTCATGGGTGGCCGGGGTCGATCGTGGAGTTCATCGACGTCATCGGGCCCCTCACCGATCCGCGTGCCCACGGCGGTGACCCGGCTGACGCGTTCCATGTCGTCATCCCGTCGCTGCCGGGATTCGGGTTCTCAGGACCGACGCACGAGACCGGCTGGGACATGGCACGAATCGCTCGCGCCTGGGCCGAGCTCATGCGCCGACTCGGATACGAACGATACGGCGCCCAGGGCACCGACTCCGGATCGGTGATCTCGCCCCTGCTCGGGCGATCCGACGCCGAACGGGTGATCGGCGTGCATGTCAACGGCGCTCTCGGGTTCCCGTCGGGCGATCCGGAGGAGTTCTCGCGCATGACGGAGGCAGAACAGGCCCGCCTCGGCGCCCTGCAGCAGCAAATGGAGGAGGGCGCCGGCTACGCGATCCTCCAGTCCACGAGGCCGCAGACGATCGGTGTCGGGCTCTCGGACTCGCCCGCGGCGCAACTGGCCTGGATCGTGGAGCGGTTCAAGGAGTGGACCGATCCTTCGGCTGCATCGCTCGAGGATGCCGTCGACCGCGATGCGCTGCTCACCAACGTCAGCGTGTATTGGCTCACGGGCACCGCCACCTCATCGGCACGCCTCTACCGCGAGGGAAGGGCGAACTGGGGGCAGCCGACAGCGCGGTCGGAAGTACCCTCGGGCGTCGCGGTGTTCCCGGGCGACTTCGGCATCCGAACGATCGCCGAGCGCGACGACAACGTCGTGCACTGGTCTGAGTTCGACCGCGGCGGCCACTTCCCCGCCATGGAGGTCCCCGAGCTCCTGGTCGGCGACGTTCGAACCTTCTTCCGCCCGCTGCGGTGACGCGTGGCCACGCCGGGTGCGATGACGAGTGTCGAGCAAGCGCGACTATTCGATCTGGTGACGCTCACCCCTGCCGCGGCGGGTGAGGTGATGACACAGCGGCAGGGGTGCGCGACCGAAGCGCAGATCTACGGCGACCCAAGCCGATCCCACGCGCCGACCATAGACACAGCAGCGGCAATCGTCTGCGCGCCGTGCTTGAGGCTGAGGGCGATCCTAAACGTCGTCGAGTCTCAAGCGGATCTCGCTCTCGTCCGGTATTGGGTCGATGTCCAACCTGGTGCTCGCGTCCCGATGCGCGATGAGCCATCGGGCGCCAATGCGTCGATACTTGTCGCGGTAGGTGCCCCCGGTTCTCACCCAACGGCCGCTGTGCAAGCGCACGTAGGTGGCCACATCGCATTCGCCGCGGGCCTCGTCGCCATCGATCCAGACCGTGTGGTTCGTGGTCCAGTGAACGTACTGCGCGAACGTGCGCCACTGAGCTTGAACCACATTCGCGATCGCCTCGAGGCCTTCGTATCGCACGTCGTCGCTCATCTGCCATACCGCGGTGGGCGCCCACACGGCGAGGAACCGGTCGAGATCGCGCCTATCTGCACCATGGCAGTACTCAGAAGCCAGTCTCTGGATCGCAAGCTCGCTCTCGATTCGGTCCAGACGATCCTCGATATCGGTCACCACCACACTCTTTCACGCACCCCGATGCCGACCGATGAGAGATCGAGCAAGAACGGGCAATGTCCAGGTGGACAACGCGTGGACATTTCGCTTGCGAAATGTACAGCTCCGTGCGGAACCTACAGTTACCCGAAGTCGCCCGGGGCCATATCCGTGAAGCGCGAGAAGTGGCCCTGGAAGGCGACGGTGATCGTGTCGGTCGGGCCGTTGCGGTGCTTGGCGACGATGAGGTCGGCCTCGCCGGCGCGCGGGGAGTCCTTCTCGTAGGCGGCCTCGCGATGCAGGAGCACGACCATGTCGGCGTCCTGCTCGATCGAGCCCGACTCACGAAGGTCGGACAGGGCGGGCTTCTTGTCGGCGCGCTGCTCGGCACCACGGTTCAGCTGCGAGAGCGCGATGACCGGGACAGCGAGCTCCTTGGCGAGGAGCTTGAGGGCTCGCGAGAACTCCGAGACCTCCTGCTGGCGCGACTCGACGCGCTTGCCCGAGGTCATGAGCTGCAGGTAGTCGATGACGACGAGCTTCAGGCCCGCGCGCTGCTTGAGCCGACGGCACTTCGCCCGGATCTCGACGAGCGTCATGTTGGGGCTGTCATCGATGTACAGCGGCGCGTCATTGATGCGGCCGCGGGTCGCGGCGACGGTCGTCCAGTCGCGCGAGTCGAGCGTGCCCTTGCGCATCGACTGCAGCGGGATGGCACCCTCGGCGCTCAGCAGGCGCATCGCGATCTCGCTGCGACCCATCTCGAGCGAGAAGAAGATCGTGGGCATGTCGTGCTTGACCGCGGCCGAACGGGCGAAGTCGAGCGCGAGCGTCGACTTACCCATCGCGGGGCGCGCCGCGATGATGATCATCTGACCGGGGTGCAGGCCGTTGGTGAGCGAGTCCAGACCCGAGAAGCCGGTCGGGATGCCGGTCATCTGGCCGTCGCGACCGCGCGCGGCCTCGATCTCTTCCACCGCGGCATCCACCGCGATGGTGAGCGGCACGTAATCCTCGGCTGCCTCGGCACCCGTCACCGAGTAGATCTCGGCCTGGGCGTTGTTCACGAGGTCGAGCGCCTCGCCCTGACCCGAGTACCCCATCTGCACGATGCGGGTGCCGGCATCGACGAGGCGGCGCAGCAGCGCCCGCTCCGACACGATCGAGGCGTAGTACCCGGCGTTGGCCGCGGTGGGCACGATCGAGGTCAGCGTGTGCAGGTAGTCGGCACCGCCGGCGCGCTGCAGCTCGCCGGTCTTGATGAGCTCGTCGGTGACGGCGACGACGTCGGTCGGCTCGCCGTGCGAGTAGAGGGTGAGGATCGCCTCGAAGATCAGCTCGTGCTTGGGCACATAGAAGTCGGCGCCCCGGAGCGTCTCGATGACGTCGGCGACGGCATCCTTCGACAGCAGCATGCCGCCGAGCGCACTCTGCTCGGCGAGCTGGTCGTGCGGGGGAGTGCGCTCGAAGTCACGGTGCTCACCACGGGGACCCCCCATGCGCTCATCGGAGATGTCGGCGATCGACATAGGCTGCGAGTCCTCCCTATCGTTCGTTCACATCGTCCGAGTTGTCACGGCGCGGGCCGGTGCGGCTCGCCGGCACGCGTGAGCGTGCACGAGCTGATTGCGGGATGCCGCAGCATCCCGCTCCCCGCCGAACCCCCGTGTGCGATCCCCCTGCCACCGTCACGCCGCTGTGTCCAGCACGGAGACGCGCGCCACGAGTGGGCCGCACCCCACGCTAAGGACGGCCTCCGACACCCGCAACACGACCTGTGGATAACTCTGTGGAGAGACTGCGTGAAACGCCGACACGCCTGTGAACAACCTCTGTGGAGAACTCGCTGCTTTTCTAGCACGGTCTTGTCAGAAACCACTCCTGACCAGCCCTTGCGAATTCCACAGCCTGTGGAGGGGGATGTGATTGAAGTCAGGGTTGAAGGTTTGGGCTGAACTTCGTTCCCTGTGCACAATTCCGGGGACACAGACACACCGTGCGCGCGCGAGGAGTCGTGATCGGATTCGCGCTCAGAGGGTCTGGACAGACCGCTGACCCAGCCGGTATCGTCACAGGTCCAGGCACCCTCACGCACGATCCGTTCGGAACGTGCGGCTCCTTCGTCGTGGGAGGTGAACGTGGAGATCGCAACCTCGCAGCTGCCGAGGATCGTGCGGCTGGCCCTCATCGGGGTCGGAACCGCGTTCGCCTGGATCGTCGTCTCGCTGCTCCTCGGCCTCGGCCACGGGCAGGCGCACGCCGACGAGCCCGATGACGGAGGACTGCTCGGGGGTGCCCTCGGTGCCGTGACCTCGCTGGTCGACACGACCGCGACGACCGTCACCACCACCGTCTCGACCGCGACGACGGGCGTCACCGGCGTCGTCAACGACGTCGTCGCGATCGCTCCGGAGCCCGTCCAGCAGCCGGTGAGCCAGGTCGTCCAGACCGTCGGCACCGTCGTCACCAGCGTGACGCAGCCGGTCTCGAACGTCGTCTCCGGCGGGGTCGTGGGCAACGTGACGCAGCCCGTGGTCGACCTCGTGACCGAGGTCCCGATCGTCGGCGGCATCGTCACCGGCATCGGTCTCGACCATGCCGTGACCGACCTCGGCGGCACGGTCGACGAGACGCTGGGCGGCATCGTCGGCGCCGTCGACGAGACCGGCGCGACGGTCGGATCACCGCCCACCGGCGGCACCGGCGCGGTGCCGGCTCTTCCCGGATACCCCGCCGCTCCCGGCCTCCCCGCGCTCCCCGGCCTGACGGCAGAAGCCGACGCCTCGGCGGCGGCTGGCATGGATGGCACGATCGCTGCGCTGACGGATGCCGCAGCCACCCTCTTCTCGACGACCGCCGGCTCGATCGGCGCGTGGGCCGCGGCATCCGTGTCGCCCGCCTCCGCAGTCGTCACCGTCGTCGTCTCGTCCGCCGCGCTGGCCGTAAGCGGACCCCTCGGCTCTGCAGGCGGACTCTGCCTGCCGACATCTTCCGCGGGATCCGGTGGTGCGGGTCCCGGCGTCTGGGCGCTTGCCGCCTTCCTCCCGCTTGCCGCACACCGTGCCTGGGTGCGACGAGCAGGTCCGGAAGACGAGCACGCGCCGCCGGCGCCCGTCGGCTCCACCGACGTCTCCCCCGACTGATCGGCTCCCGGCCGCCTTCGCTCATCCGAGTCCAGGCGGCAGAGCAGCAGCGCGCCCTCACGCGCTGAGCAGCGCCTCCCGCGTTCTCCAGAACGCCTGCGCTGCGAACCGATCAATCCACAAAGGGGAACACCATGCGTACTTTCTACAAGCGCGCCCTCTGGGGCACGCTCCTCGCCGGCGGCATCACGCTGCTCGGCGCGACGGTCGCCAACGCGGCCGAGACGACCGGTGACGACGGGCTGCTCTCGGGCACCCAGGCGATCATCGACGTCAACCTTCCGATCGACATCAGCGGCACCTCGCTCTCTGTGCTGGGCGACTCGTCCAGCACCGGTGCCACCACGGCGGCGCCCGCGCCGGCTCCGGCTCCGGTCGAGGCGACGACGAGCGGCTCCGACGGCATCGGCTCGGGCACGCAGGGCCTCGTGTCGGTGAACGTGCCGATCACGGTGTCGGGCAACGCGATCTCGGTCGTCGGCGACAGTTCGTCGACGGATGCCGCGACCACGGCTCCGGCACCGGCGACGGCACCGGCGACCGCCGAGACCTCGGGCGAGGACGGCCTGCTCTCGGGACTCCAGGGGATCGTCTCGATCGCCGCTCCGGTCACGGTCTCGGGCAACGCGATCTCGGTCGTCGGCGACAGCACGACCGAGGGCGCCACGACGACGCCCGCCGGCTCGGGCGGCGCTGCCGGCGCCGATGCCTGGACGAACGGCGAGGACTCGATCCTCGGCGGCACCCAGGTCGTCGCACCCGTCACCGCCCCGGTCACCGTCGGCGGCAACGCGATCTCCGTCATCGGAGACAGCGCGTCGACGGATGCCACCACCACCACCGGCACGGGTACGCCGTCGGCCGGCGCGCTGGGCACCACGGACGGCGAGGACTCGATCCTCGGCGGCACCCAGGTGCTCGCACCGATCACCGCCCCGATCACCGCGGTCGGCAACGCGATCTCCGTGATCGGAGACAGCACGTCGACGGATGCCGCCACCACGGCACCCGCGACGGGAACGACCGGCGGCGCCGCCAGCGGCATCACCGACGGCACGGACTCGATCCTCGGCGGCACGCAGGTGCTCGCGCCCATCGCGGTTCCGGTCACGGTGGTCGGCAACGCCATCTCGGGGATCGGCGACAGCACCTCCACCGGTGCGGTCGCGGCTCCGGGCACCGGCACGGGCGGCACCACCGCGACCACCGGCGGCCCGGGCTCGATCCTCGGCGGCACGCAGATCCTGGCGCCGATCGCGCTTCCCATCACCATCGGCGGCAACGCCGTCTCGGTGATCGGCGACAGCGTGACCACCGGCCCGGCGGTGCCGACCGATCCGACCGATCCGACCGATCCGACCGATCCGACCGATCCGACGGACCCGACCGATCCCACGGACCCGACCGATCCGACCGATCCCACGGACCCGACCGACCCGACGACCCCGACCGACCCCACGGACCCGACGGACCCGACGACTCCCGTCAACCCGGGGACCGGCGGGACCTCCGGTGACGGCTCGGCCACGGTCACGGGCGCGGCGGCCTCGGCCGGAGCGGCCACCCAGCTCGCCACGACAGGAGGAGCGGGCGCGATGCCGTTCCTGCTGCTCGGGCTCTCGCTGCTCGCAGCGGGCGCCATCGCGCGCGTGTCGCGGCGACGCTCCGCGTGAGTCGACGGGGCAAGTCGACGTTCCCCAGGCGCCCCTCGCCCCGACTCCCGTGAGAGCACCGCGGGAGGGCCGTCCCCAGCGGCCCTCCCGCCCTTGAACCGCCCCCGACCGTGATCGCCGGATCTTGCCTGGACCGGTGCCCGCGATCGGGGGTGCCTCACCCATCTCCTCCCGCACCGTCCGGCCATGCCTGGACCGGTGCGATGCGGGGGGAGATGCAACGAGCGGATGCCGCGACCCGGGGGGCTCGCGGCATCCGCTTCGTCTTGCCCCCAAGGCGCAGGTCCAGGGCGCGCCGCTCGCGTTGCGCATCCCCCGCCCGCTCGTCAGAGTAGGGGGGTGCCCGTTCCCGAGCCCTACTTTCTGACCCCCATCGGTCATGACCGCCTCGACGACGTCCTCCGTCTGGACATCTGGGCATTCCCCACCGAGCGCTCCGTCGAGGCGCTGCGCGAACTGCCGAGCCCGCTCAGCTGGCACCGCACGTACGGCGTCGCCCATGTCGACGACGACGAACAGCTCGCCGGCTTCCACGGCGCGTATCCGCTGCGCGCCTACCCCGTCCCCGGGGCCGAGGTGTCGTGCGGCTGGCTGACGTGGGTCGGCGTGCACCCCGGCCACCGTCGCCGCGGCATCCTGCGCGGCATGATCGAGCACCACTTCGCCGACTGCCTCGCGCACGGCGAAACGATCTCGGGGCTGATGGCGGCCGAGACGCCGATCTACGGACGCTTCGGCTACGGCATGGCTTCGACGCAGCTCAGCCTGACGATCCCCCGCGGTGCGGCGCTTCGTCCGGTACCCGGTGCGGCCGAGCTCGAGGTCGCGCTGGAGGACTGGGATGCCGAGGTCCACGGCGACCTCGTGGCCGCCATCCATCGCGACTACGCGCGGCTGCCCGAAGGCCTGGGCCGTCCGGGCTGGGCGACCCGCGAGACCCCCGAGCAGCGCGCGGCGCGCGAGGCCGACCCCGCGGCGCTGCGCGGCGGCAAGGAGGCGCTGCGCCTCCTGCTGGTGCGCGACGACACCGACGCCGTGCTCGCGTACGGGACCTTCCGCCGCACGATGTCGTGGGAGCGCGCCGGCGCCGAGGGCACCGTGCACGTGCGCGAGGCCGTCGCGCTGACAGCCGCCGCCGCGCACCGGATGTGGTCTGTGCTGCTCGACCTCGACCTGACCACCCGCGTGCACATCTCGAACCTGCCCGTCGATGACCCGATCGTGTCGCTCCTCGTCGACGTCAGGGCCGCCGCGCCCGACTATCAGGACAACTCGTGGATCCGCATCGTCGACCTGCCCGCCGCGCTCGCGCAGCGCCGGTACGCCGGCGATGTCGACGTCGTGCTCGAGGTCACCGACGCGATGCTCCCCGCCAACGCCGGTCGCTGGCGGGTGCGCGCCGAGGCGTGGGGCCACGCCGATGTCACCCGCACCGACGACGAAGCGGACCTCACCCTCGACATCCGCGGGCTCGGCGCGGCCCACCTGGGCTCGATCTCGCTGAGCTCGCTGGCACAGGCCGGGCTCGTCCAGGCCCGCTCGCCCGAGGCGCTGCGGTCTGCCTCCGCCGCCTGGTCGTGGCCGGTCGCCGCCGGGGCGAACTGGGTCTTCTGACCGCGAACGTCGGCAGGCGGCATCCACGCAGCGACGGACGCCGGAAACGACGGATGCCGCGGGCGCAGTGCTCGTGAAGAGCACCGGCCCGCGGCATCCATCCGCGCCAGAGTTACTTGGCGGCGACCACGTGCAGGGTGATCACGGCGGTGAGGTCGTCACGCAGGCGGATCGTCGCCTCGTGCTCGCCCACCGACTTGATCGGGGAGGTGATGTGGATCTTGCGCTTGTCCAGGTCGCCGAGGCCGGCGGCCTTGACCGCGTTCGCGACGTCGACCGTCTTGACCGCGCCGAACAGGCGGCCCTCGGCGCCGGCCTTGACCGACAGCTTGACCTTGTTGGTCTCGAGGGCGTTCTTGAGCGCCACGGCCTCTTCGTGGTCGTGGATCGCGCGGGACTCGCGAGCGGCGCGGATCGACGCCACCTGCTTCTCGCCCCCGCGGGTCCAGGCCACAGCGAAGCCCTGGGGGATGAGGTAGTTGCGGGCGAACCCGTTCTTGACCTCGACAACGTCTCCGGCGCTTCCGAGCCCGGCGACCTCATTCGTGAGAATCAGCTTTGCCATTGGGTGCTCCTTAGCGGCCAGCGCCGGCGTAGGGCAGGAGCGCCATTTCGCGCGCGTTCTTGATCGCCTTGGCGATCAGACGCTGCTCCTGCACCGAGACACCGGTGATACGACGGGCGCGGATCTTGCCACGCTCCGAGATGAACTTGCGAAGAGTCGCGACGTCCTTGTAGTCGATGAGACCGACACGGATCGCCTTCGCGGGGGCCGCGTTCTTCGCGCCCTTCCGCGGCTTCCGGCGGTCGCCGGTTGCCTTTCCAGCCATGGTGGTTCCTTACGTTTCCTTGATCGGAGGCCTCGTGCCGAGGCATCCGGAATCTGCTTCTGAGATCGACCCTTAGAAGGGGGTGTCGTCGCCGTAGGCGCCGGGAGCTGCCCAGGCGTCGCCGCCGGCGGCGCCGCCGCCGTTCGCCGAACCGGGCGTCGACCACGGCTCGTCGGCGACCTGGGCCGGGCGAGCCTGACCGCCACCGCCACCGCCGCCGAAGCTGCCGCCGCCGCCCGAGCCGCCCGCAGCGCGGGTGACCTGTGCGGTCGCGTAACGCAGCGACGGGCCGATCTCGTCGACCTCGAGCTCGATCGCGGTGCGGTTGTTGCCCTCGCGGTCCTGGTAGCTGCGCTGCTTGAGGCGGCCGGTCGCGATGACCCGCATGCCCTTGGTCAGCGAGCCGGCCACGTGCTCGGCGAACTCGCGCCACACGCTCGCGCGGAGGAACAGCGCTTCGCCGTCCTTCCACTCGTTCGCCTGACGGTCGAAGTTGCGCGGCGTCGACGCGATCGTGAAGTTCGCGACGGGGAGGCCGTTCTGCGTGTACCGCAGTTCGGGATCAGCCGTGAGGTTTCCCACGACGGTGATGATCGTCTCGCCGGCCATCAGCCTTACGCCTTCGCTGCCTTGGCAGACTTGCGGGCGGCACGCTCGTCGGCGCGCTGCTTCTCGGAGGCGATCATCGCGATGGCCTCTTCGGCACGCAGCACCTTGGTGCGCATGATCTGCTCGTTGAGGTTGAGCTGACGGTCGAGTTCCTGCGTGGTCGCGGCGGTCGCCGTGAAGTTGACGACGGCGTAGATGCCCTCGTTCTTCTTCTGGATCTCGTACGCGAGACGGCGCTTGCCCCAGATGTCGATGTTCTCGATGGTGCCGCCGTCGGTCGTGATGACCTTCAGGAACTTGTCGAGGTTGGCGCCGACCTGGCGCTCGTCGATCTCGGGGTTCAGGATGACCATGAGTTCGTACTGGTGCGTCACTAACCCACCTCCTTCGGACTAGAACGGCTGCCGGGCATTTCCCGACAGCAGGAGGGTGTGTGTGCACGTCATCCGGACGGCACGCAGGTGCGCACGCATACGGACAACCCTCCTATGGTACCGGATGCCGCGGTGTGGGCCGAACCACGGGCTCGTTGTCGCCGAGACCGGGCTCGCTGTCGCCGAGACAGGGGATTCGCGCCGAGACCGGGGAGGTGCCGTCGAGACCGGGGATTCGCGCCGAGACCCGGGGGCGTCGCCCTGTGGCTCGCCGGAGATCCCCTGGTTCGGCGAAGCCGGACGAGGCGACGCGGAGCCCGGGGCGAGGCGACGACGAGTCAGCGGAACGCGTCCAGGCCGGTGAGGTGCTGGCCGAGGATCAGGGTGTGCACCTCGTCGGTGCCCTCGTACGTGCGCACGGACTCGAGGTTCGCCGCGTGGCGGATGGGGGAGTGCTCGAGCAGCACGCCGTCGCCGCCCAGGATCGTGCGGGCCTCGCGTGCGATCGCGATCGCCTCTCGCACGTTGTTGAGCTTGCCGAGCGAGATCTGCGTCGGAGTGAGGGTTCCGGCATCCTTCGCGCGTCCGATGTGAAGCGCGAGCAGCGCGCCCTTCTGCAACTCGACCACCATGTCGACGAGCTTGCGCTGCGTCAGCTGGAACCCGGCGATCGGCCGCCCGAACTGCTCACGCCGGAGCGCATGGCGCAGCGCCGCCTCGTAGCTGTCGCGGGCCGCGCCGAGCGCGCCCCACACGATGCCGTAGCGCGCCTCGTTGAGCGCCGAGAACGGTCCGCGGAGGCCCCGTGCCTCGGGCAGGAGAGCGGATGCCGGCAGCCGCACGCCGTCGAAGTGCAGCTCGGTCTGCACCGAGGCCCGCATCGACCCCTTCGGCTCGAGCACGCCGACCTCGAACCCCGGCGTGCCCGTCGGGACGAGGAAGCCGCGGACGCCGTCGTCGGTCTGCGCCCACACGACGGCGAGCTGTGCGACCGAGGCGAGGCCGATCCAGCGCTTCGCGCCGTCGAGGATCCAGTCCGATCCGTCGCGGCGCGCGTGCGTCTTCATGCTCGACGGGTCCGACCCGGCGGTCGGCTCGGTGAGCGCGAAGCTGGCGATCGCCTCACCCGCGGCCAGCCGCGGCAGCCACTCCAGCTTCTGCTCCTCGCTGCCCCAGCGGTGGATCGAGCCCATCGCGAGCGACCCCTGCACCGAGACGAACGTGCGGATGCCGGAATCACCGGCCTCGAGCTCGAGCGCGGCCAGGCCGTACTCGACGGCGCTGCGGCCGGGGCATCCGTAGCCGTCCAGCGTCATGCCGAGCACGCCGAGGCGTCCGAGGGCCGGCGCGAGCTCGACGGGGAAGTGGCCCCGGTCGAACCAATCCGCGATGTGCGGGCGGATCTCGGCGTCGACGAAGGCGCGCACGCGATCGCGGACGCCGCGCTCGTCCGCGGTGAGGAGCGCGTCGATGCCGAGGATGTCGGTGGCGGCGCGCAGCGCGTCGAGGTCGTCGGGGTTCCTGCCGGCATCGGTCATGGCGCCTCCTCGCGCAGTGCGGTGGCGCCCGCGATGTCGCACGGGCGCTTCCCCGATTCTGCCCGCTCGGCGGGCGGGCGGGCGCTGGGCGGAAGCGAGCCACAACTCCTTCTGCCTTCGGTGGGATGGGCTGATTCCGGCCGAATGCCACCGCAGCACACCGTCGAGGCGGAGTTGATGCTCTGTATGAGGCGCTCCTGCGCTGGCCGGCTCGGAGCCGGCGGCCAGCGGCGCGAGCGTATGCTGTCGGGCGTGCATTCGACGTTCATGACGCCCGGCGGGCGTGAGGGGGTCCTCGGCGCTTCGTGCGCCGAGCGGAGGTAGCCGCGCGCGTCGCCCGGCCTGAGGCCGAGCGTGACGCCGTCGACTCTCCGCAGACCGCCGGTCTGCGGCATCCGCTCTTCGTCGTACCGCGACGACCCTCCCTGAACAAGGAATCATGCACGCTCACACCCAGAAGGACATCCGCGCGTCCTTCGTCAACGCCTCGCTGCGCGAACGCAACGCCCTCGTCGTCCCCGATCTGGCCCAGGTCGACTGGGCGAACCTCGACTACTTCGGCTGGCGCGACCCGAAGCAGCCGCTCGCCGGCTTCATCGTCGTGCCGGTCGACGACGAGCCTGTCGGCATCCTGCTGCGCCAGACCGAGCAGCGCACCCGCACCCGCCCGCAGTGCTCGTGGTGCGAGGACGTCACGCTCCCGAACGACGTGGTGCTGTTCGGCGCGAAGCGCGCCGGCAAGGCAGGCCGCAACGGCGACACCGTCGGCACCCTGCTGTGCGAGAACTTCGAGTGCTCGGTCAACGCGCGCCGGCCGATGCCGCCCGCGTACCTCGGGTTCGATGTGATGGCCGCACGCCGGCGCCGCATCGAGGCACTCCGCGCGCACGCCGAGGGCTTCGCCCGCGACATCCGCGACAGCCTCTGACGGGTGGGGCCGCACGTCACCCCTCGGTGACGTGCGGTCCCATTCCGAAGTGGTCGAGCTCGGCATCCGTCAGCATGCGCGAGCGGATGATGAAGCGGCTGCCCGTCGGCGCCTCGACGCTGAACCCCGCGCCCCGGCCGGGCACGACGTCGATGGTCAGGTGCGTGTACTTCCAGTATTCGAACTGGGCCTCCGAGATGAAGACCTCGATGGGCTCCGCCAGGCCGACGTCGAGCTCACCGAGGCGCACGTCCGACGGGCCGGTCTGGAACATGCCGACCGGGAAGCACATCGGCGCGCTGCCGTCGCAGCACCCGCCCGACTGATGGAACATCAGCGGGCCGTGCTCGGCGGTGAGCCGTCGCAGGAGGGATGCCGCGGCATCCGTCACCGCCACGCGTGAGTGGGTGCGGGTCTGGGCCATTGCGATCGCCTCGCCTCTCGATGTGCGTGTCCCGATTTCGGTCGCTCCGAAAGGCGCTGTCGACCGATTTCGGGACATCAGGAGCGAGAAGTGGGACATGGATGGCCCGGGCGGAGCGGCTGGCGACTCGCTCCACCCGGGCGGGGGACGCCGTCGCGCCCGACCCCCGGACGCGACGGCCTGGGAGGCCGGCTTAGAAGAAGCCCATGGCTCCGTCGGCATACGACACCAGCAGGTTCTTCGTCTGCTGGTAGTGGTCGAGCATCTTGAGGTGATTCTCGCGGCCGATGCCGGACTGCTTGTACCCGCCGAACGCCGCGTGCGCGGGGTACTGGTGGTACGTGTTCGTCCAGACGCGACCGGCCTCGATGGCGCGCCCGGCGCGGTACGCGGTGTCGCCCGAGCGGCTCCAGACACCGGCGCCGAGGCCGTACAGCGTGTCGTTGGCGATCGAGACGGCGTCGTCGAAGTCGTCGAACGAGGTCACCGAGACGACCGGGCCGAAGATCTCCTCCTGGAAGATGCGCATGTCGTTCGAGCCCTCGAACACCGTCGGCGCGACGTAGTACCCGCCCGATAGGTCTCCGCCGAGGTCGACGCGCTCACCGCCGGCGAGCAGCTTGGCGCCGCCCGCCTTGCCGATCTCGATGTACGACAGGATCTTCTCGAGCTGGTCGTTCGAGGCCTGTGCGCCGATCATGGTGGCGGGGTCGAGCGGGTTGCCCTGCACGATCTTGGCGACGCGGTCGAGCCCGTCGCCGAGGAAGCGGTCGTAGATCGAGCGCTGGATGAGCGCGCGCGACGGGCAGGTGCACACCTCACCCTGGTTGAGCGCGAAGAGCGTGAAGCCCTCGAGTGCCTTGTCGTAGTAGGCGTCGCCGGTGTCGCGAGCGACGTCCTCGAAGAACACGTTCGCGCTCTTGCCCCCGAGCTCGAGGGTCACCGGGATGAGGTTCTGCGACGCGTACTGCATGATGAGGCGGCCCGTGGTCGTCTCGCCCGTGAACGCCACCTTGCGGATGCGCTTGTGCTGCGCCAGCGGCGCGCCCGCCTCGATGCCGAAGCCGTTGACGATATTCACGACACCGGCCGGCAGCAGGTCGCCGATGAGCTCGAAGAGGAACAGGATCGACGCCGGCGTCTGCTCGGCCGGCTTGAGCACGACGCAGTTACCCGCGGCGAGCGCAGGGGCGAGCTTCCACGTGGCCATCAGGATCGGGAAGTTCCACGGGATGATCTGCCCGACCACACCGAGCGGCTCGTGGAAGTGGTACGCCACGGTGTCTTCGTCGATCTGGCTGAGCGAGCCCTCCTGGCCGCGGAGCACGCCGGCGAAGTACCGGAAGTGGTCGACGGCGAGCGGGATGTCGGCCGCCAAGGTCTCGCGGACGGGCTTGCCGTTCTCCCACGTCTCGGCGACGGCGATCTTCTCGAGGTTCTGCTCGATGCGATCGGCGATCTTGTTGAGGATGACCGAGCGCTCGGCCGGCGTGGTGCGCTTCCAGGACGCGAACGCTTTCCACGCGACATCCACCGCACGGTCGATGTCCTCCGCCGTGCCGCGGCCCACCTCGGTGAAGGGCTTGCCGGTGACAGGGCTGATGTTCTCGAAGTACTGGCCCTTGATCGGCTCGACGAACTCGCCGCCGATGTAGTGACCGTAGCGGGGGCGGTAGTCGGCGATCGAGCCGCGCTGCCCGGGGGCGGCGTAGATGCTCGAGACACCCTCTTCGACGATGGTCATGCTGGTCTCCTTCGACGCGTTCCGCGACGGTCGTCGTCGCGATGGGTCGAAAGTAGACGGCGGGAGGTTGCACAACGTTGCGGCCGATCGTCTGCGCCGAGCGCAGGGCGTTTCGTCTCTGCGT
>NZ_MWLP01000003.1:0-66990 GCF_010634885.1 Microbacterium sp. B35-04
CGGCAGCAGGTCGGGCGTGAACTGGATGCGGCTGCTGGTGCCCTGCACCGTCGCCGCGAGCGCCTTGGCGAGGCTCGTCTTGCCCGTGCCGGGAGCATCCTCCAGCAGCACATGGCCTTCCGCGAGCATCGCCGACAGCACCAGCGCCACGACCTCGCGCTTGCCCATGAGGGCCTGGTCGACGTTGTCGACCAGTCGTGCGAAGGTGCCCTGGAACCAGGCCGCCTGTTCGGGGGTCATCGTCATCGTGATTCGTTCCTTTTCATGAGTCGTCTTCGCAGCTCTCGCTACTGCCAGGTTCGCCGCTCGCTGTCGCCATAGCCGCCGATCGAGACCCAGACCTGCTCGCCGTCGTCACCGAAGTAGCAGCCCAGCTGCACCGTCCCGTTCGCGGGCAGGTGCCGCGTCGCGCCGCCGGCGAAGGGCGTACCGCCCCACGGACCGGTCGCGTTGCAGGTGACGGAGTAGTCGCCCGCGGGGAAGTTCTCGGTATGCACCAGGAAGTACGCGCACTGCGAGGTGCTGCAGTTGTCCTGTCCCTGTGCGGAGCTTCCCTTCGTGACCCACACCCTGGGCTTCGGTGCGTCCACCGTGGTGGCGGCGTCCGAGGCGATCCCGCTCCACTGGCCGGCGGCATCCTGCGCCCGCGCCTCGATCGTGTGGCGTTCGCTGTAGCCGTAGTTGTTGGTGCGCGAATTGTTCAGCGCCACGTCCTGCCACGCGCCGCCGTCGATGCGGATCTGCATCGCGGTGATGGCGCGACCGTTCTCGGCGGGCGGGCTCCAGCGGAAGGTGATGCTCGTTCCGCTCGCGGTCGCGCTCACGTTCGGGTTGCGGACCGGCCCGTAGGGCTTCACAGTGTTGGAGGGCGCGGACTCGGCGCCCGGTTCGCTGACGCCGTTCACCGTGGCGACGGCCCGGACCCGCACCGAGTAGTTCGTCCCGTTCGTCAGTCCACCGATGACGCCGTTGCCGGCCAGAGCCTGCCAGCCGCCGTTGTTCACGGACGCCTGATAGCTCAGCTCTCCGGGGTTCGCCCCGTTGGACGCTCCAGGCTGGAAGGCCACGGTGAGCGAACTGTCGCCCTCACGTGCGGTCACGTTCGTCGGAGCCCCGGGCGGCGTGAACGCGCGCTGCGGCGCCGAGGTGGCACTGAACTGGCCCCAGCCGGCCTTGTTCTGCGCGCGCACCCGGAACGTGTAGTCGGTGGTCGAGGTGTCCACGACGACGGCCTGGCTCGTCTGCCCCGACGCGACGGGGATGGAGTTGACCAGCGACGATCCGCGGAGGACGTCGAGCTGGTAGCCCGAGACGGCATCACCGTTGTCGGCGGGTGCGTTCCACGTCACCTGCATCTGCGCCTGCGACCCCACGGGCTGGAGGCGCGCGGTCCTCGGTGCGGCCGGCGCGTCGGGCGCCCGGGCCGGGATCTCGCTGACCGACCACGGGCTCCAGCTGGACGGCTCGGGCGCGCGGTTGAGGGCCTGCACGCGCACCTGGTACGCGACGCCGTTCTGCAGGCCGTCCCACACCGTCGAGTTGCCCGTGACATCGGCCTTCTGGCTGACGCCCGACGGAGGCGCCGGCGAGATCTCGAGGTTGTACTTCTCGACCGGGGAGCCGGGCGTCGTCGGGGTGACCCACGATACGGAGAGGCTCCGGTCGCCGAAGACCAGCGACGGTGCGGCCGGTGTGTCCGGACGCGCGTCAGGACGCGCGGTCTCGGACGGCGCCGACGGGTCGGACGGGCCGACGCGGTTCTCGGCCACGACCGTGAAGTTGTACTCGACGTTGTTCGTCAGACCGTCGAGCGTGCACGTCGTCGCAAGGCATTCCTTCTCGTAGTTTCCCGCGGTCGACGAGACGAGGTAGCGCTCGATCTCGGCGCCGTTGTTCGCCGGCGGCGTCCACGACAGCACGACCGTGCGGTCCTGCACGCTCGAGACGGTCGGTGTCCCCGGCGCGTCGGGCTTGCCCTGCACCGTGAGCCGGATGCGGCCCTCCACCTCCCGGTCGGGGTCACCGGTGGCATCCTGCACGCGATAGCGCACGACCATCGTGCCGAAGAACTTGGCGTCGGGAGTGACCTGCACCTGGTCGCCCGCCACGTCGACGTCGCCCTGACCGGTCTC
This sequence comes from Microbacterium sp. B35-04, assembly GCF_010634885.1. Lineage (NCBI taxonomy): Bacteria > Bacillati > Actinomycetota > Actinomycetes > Micrococcales > Microbacteriaceae > Microbacterium > Microbacterium sp. B35-04. Next base: position 2,133 of record NZ_MWLP01000003.1, read on the forward strand.
GAGGACCGCGGTGGTCACCTTCAACGGCTCGTCGGGGAACGGGTTCACGTCGTTGCTCAGCACGGGGACCGTGATCGTCTTGCCCTGGTGGGCCTCGTCGATCACGTCGTCGTTGGCCGTGGGCAGTTCGCGTGTCGACGCGATCACGCGGATCGTCACGGTGCCCTCGATGGGCTCGGTGGTCCCGTCGGTGATGCGCACGCGGAGCGTCGCGGCGGTGCCCTTCTTCGTCTCCGCGGCGGCGCTGACGCGCAGCTCGTCGTCGTCGATCGACGCCGTCATCCCGTCCGGCGATCCGCCGATGATCTCGAACTCGAGACGGTCGGCGTCCTCGGGGTCGGGGTCGGTGGTGAGACCGCCCAGGTCGAGAGTGGCCGGGTCCTCGCCGGGTGCGACATCCATCTGCCCGTTGACGAAGGTCGGCTGCTGGTTCTCGGGCGGCAGCACCGTGATCGGCAGGGTCAGCGTCGCCTTGCGGCCTTCGGGATCGTCGGGGCCCGTGCCGTCGGTGACCTCGAACGTGATCGCGTCGGGGCCGAAGAACCCGGGGGCCGAGGTGTAGACGAGGGTGGTCTGGTCCTTGATCAACGAGGACCCGTCGTTGTGCGCGGCCGTGACCTTGGCGGCCTCGGTGATGACGACCTTGCCACCGTCAGCAGACCGGACGTGATCGGCGAGCGGCAGCTCGACGGTCTCGCCGCTCTTCACCTCGACCGGCTCGGTGGAGACGAGCGTCGGCGGCAGCGACGAGAGCGCGGGGATGTGGATGAACGCGGATGCCGCGTTGCCGTCGCGGTCGGTGATCGTGTAGGTGGCGAGGCGGTCGGCGTCGCCGAGGGTGACGCGCACCCTGCCGTCCGAGAGCACTCGCGAGTCGGAGTCGGCGACCGACAGCTCGAGGTCGTCGACGGTGCCGTCCGGGTCCTCGTCGTTGGCGAGCACCTCGAGGTCGACGACGCCCTCTTCGACATCCGCCGCGCGGACGTAGTCGTCGCGTGCGATCGGCTTCTGCAGCGGCACGTCGTCGGCGACCGTGATCTGCAGCACGGCCTTCGCCTCGGCGCCGCGGGCGTCACGGATCGTGTACTGCAGCGACGTCTCGACCGGCTCCGACGGAGAGGTCACGACGACGCGGTTGCCTTCGACCTTCGCCTCGAGGCCTGCGACATCAGGCAGGATGAGCCCGTTCTTGACGATGCCGAACTCATCGCCGTCGGGGTCGGAGTCATTGGCGAGCACGGGCACGGCGACCGAGCGGTCGGGCCGCATGATGACGGAGTCCTTGACCGCGTAGGGCGCCTGGTTCACGCCTTCGGCCGGGGCGATGCCGATGCGGATCGTCGCCGTGGCCTCCGCGCCGAGCCTGTCGCGCACGCGATAGGTGAAGGTGTCGACGCCGGCGGTGTCGTCGAAGGCCTCGTAGACGAGATAGTCGGAGCCGGTCTCGGTGATGCGGCCCTTGCTCGGCGAGGACGCCAGGCCGACCAGCTCGACCGAGTCGCCGTCGGCGTCGATGCCGTCCAGCGGCACAGCGATGCGCACCCGCGTGCCGCCGAGAACGCGGGCGGTGAGGTCGCGCGGGCGGGGAGCGGCGTTGGTCTCTTCGTTGACCGGCAGCACTTGGATGGTGATGTAGCCGGCGTCCTTCTGCCCGGTGCTGTCGACGACCTCGTAGGTGGCGTAGACGGTGCCGGGCTCGTCCGATGCCCGGAAGCGCACCGTGTCCTGCGAGACGAAGACCTCGCCGTCCTCGGGCTCGACCAGCGGAGGAACGAGGTCGGGGGCGACGTGGATGGCGTCGCCGTTGGGGTGGTAGTCGTTGTCGAGCACGGGGATCGTCACGACGTCGCCGGCGCGCACGACCACCTGGTCGTCGTTCGCGACCGGAGGCCGCAGCTGCGCGGGAGCGGGGATCGGGATGACGATGACATCGCCTTCGACCGACTGCGAGCCGTTGGAGATGCGGTACGTGATGCGCACCTGCTCCGAGAGCGCGGCCTGGTCGCTGATGCGGAGCGTCTCATGGTTCAGCACCGCGACCGCGATGCCGGAGTTGGGCTCCACTGTGACGGACTGCACCACCAGGATGCCGCCGGACGGATCCGAGTCGTTGGTCAGAGCATTGACCAGCACCTCGCCGCCGCTCGGCAGCAGCGCCACGTCGCGCACCGCCACCGGCGGCAGGTCCGTCTCCCCCTCGGGGATCACGTCGACCCGCACGATGCCCGGCACACCTGCGGCGCCCGCGGCCACCATGTACTGCACGTAGTACGTAGCCGGCGTCGCGGAGCGGAAGGTGAACGTCTTGTTGGCGTAGTCCGGAACGATGTCGGCGCCCGAGACGGGATCGACGCGGGCGAGGCGCAGCGGCTCGCGACCGGCGCCCACATCGTTGACGAGCGGTGACACGGTCGCCGTCTGCCCGGTCCGGACCGCGATGTAGTCCGCGTTGGTCACGGGGTCGATCGAGCCGACGGGCCGCACGTCGAAGCGGATCGAGCCGACCGTGACGTCGGTGCCGTCGGAGACCGAGATCTCGACATCCTTGCGGCCCTGCGTCCCGCCCACCGCGCGGTAGGTGATGCGCCCGTCCGAGGTGTAGTCGGCCTCGTCGCCCTCCGCGGGTGTCACCGCGCCGAGGAAGACGTCGTCGCCGTCCGGGTCGATCCAGTCGGGCAGCACGTTGTAGGTGATGGTGCCGCCGGCTTCGATGGCGACGGTCGTCACACGTTTCTGGGTCGGCGGCGCGTTGACGTCCCAGCCGTGCACCGAGAGCGAGACGCGCGCGGTGTCGGTGCCACCGCGGCCGTCGGACACCTCATAACTGAAGGATGCCGACCCCGAGGCGTCCTCGGGGACCGCGATCTGCAGCGCACGGCCATTGTCGATCGACTGGACCTCGCCGATCGACGGCCCACCCTCGAGCACCCGCGTCGTCAGCACGTCCCCGTCGGGATCGCTGTCGTTGTCGAGCAGAGGGAGGATCGTGGTGCGACCCGGACGGACGCCGAGGTCGTCGTCATTGGCGTCGGGCGGCGTGTTGATCTCGGAGCGCTCCGGGAGGACCGTCTCGGTCGTCTCCTCGGTGGTCTTCTCGTCCTCTTCGGTCTCACCCTCGGGAGGGGTCAGCTCGTCCCAGTTGTCGACGCGCTGCAGATCTTCGGCCGCCATCCACGTGGCGCCGCCGACGATGTCGTTGAGCACCACGACGTCGCGGTTGACGCGGAATTGCAACAGCGAGGTCGGCTCGACGCCGTCGATGTCGGCATCCAGATCGCCGGCGTCGCCCGCACAGTCGCGCACGAAGCGGCCGGAACCGCTCCAGGCGGCGTAGGCGCAGCCGTCGAGCCACACCGGATACGCCGGCGCGCCATCGCCGCCGGCCTTCACCGTCGTGGGCTCGGAGCCGTCGAAGGGCACACGCACGAGTGCGGACGCCGTCGACACCGAGACGGCGTCGGCGGCAGCGGAGGGCTGCTGCAGCACGGCATCGCGCCCGCCGTCGATCTCGGTCTCCCGACCGTCCGCGATGACGGTGCCGTCGGAGGTGTCGAGCACCACGGCCTTGTCGCCGACCGAGGTGATCGACAGCTTGGACTTCTCGTCGACACCGGGCAAGGCGGCGCGCGCCGCCTCTTCGGGGGCGTCGTCGACGCCCATCCGGATCGTGACCGATTCCGCGGTCTCGACGGACGCGCCGTGGACGATGCCGTCGACGCCGATCGCGACATCCGCCCCCTCGCCGAGGTTCGTCGTCGGATCGGCGCCCTCGATCTGGAACGATCCGATGCTCTCGGCGGCCAGCACCCACAGATCGCCCGACGCGCGGTCGAGGATGGCGGCGGTCGTGCCACCCAGCACGACCTTCGCGTCGCCGGGCAGGCTGGCAGCCCCCGACAACGCGACCATCCCCGGGTCGATCGCGCTCACCGCGGAGCCGGCGTTGTCGACGAGGAGGACCGTGGCCCCCGACTGGAGGATGTCGTAGTCGTCGCTCGTCGTGCGCAGACCGCCGTCGAGCACCTGCGATTCGTGGTTGAAGTGGCCGACCATGAGGCTCGAGCGCTTCGTCACCCAGACACCGCCGTCATGGAGGTCGACCTCGGTGGTGGGGACACCCTGATAGACGAACGCGAGCGTCGTGAGCGTGACCGCAGCCGCCGTCACCGCACCCGCCGAAGCGAGCGCACGCGGACGAGCGCGCAGCCATGCGGAAGACCTCATCGAACCTCGGCCTCCTCCGGGGTGTCGTGCGTCTCTACGTGGCGCCGAGACCGGACGTGGGGCGTCCGGCGCTCACCGAAGACATCAGGGAACGGTCCAGCCTAACCCGACACAGGGAACGCGATTGGACGGGAAGTGTCAACTACGACGATGGTAATCCGCCTGATCAGAGCCGATCGATGGGGACAAACACCCATCGACCGGCGCTCCGGGAATCCGACGGCATCGTACGTGCGCAGCGCGCTACCACGTCGTGGCTTCGGCATTGCCGGAGCCGCCCGGTCCGCTGTAGCTGACCCACTTCGAGCCCGCGTAGCCCGAGTAGCAGCTCAGCCGCACGCTGTCGTTCGCGCCGACCTGGTACTGGTTGCTGCTCCATCGCCCCTCGGAGTCGTTGCAGCTCAGCGTGTAGGTACCCGGCACCCAGTTCTCGACGTTGAAGACGAAGTACGAGCACGAGGCCGAACCGCAGCCCTCCATACCCTGCGCGCTGGAGCCTCGGCTCGTCCACGCGCGCGGCTGCGGCGGATCCACCGTCCGCGCCGAGTCGGAAACGACGGCACTCCACTGATTGGCGGCATCCTGCGCGCGCGCCTCGACGCGGTGCGTCTCGGCGTACCCGTAGGTGGCCGACGTCGAGCCGTTGTTCGCGACGTTCTGCCAGTTTCCACCGTCGATGCGGATCTGCATCTGGGTGATGGCGCGACCGTTCGCGCTGGGAGCGTTCCACTGGTACGTGATGCTCCGGCCGCTTGCCGTGGCCGAGACCGTCGGGTTGCGCACCGGCCCGTACGGGATCACGGCGTTCGACGGAGCCGACGCCGCACCCGGCTCCTGGACGCCCCCGACGGTGGCGACGGCGCGCACGCGCACCGTGTAGCTCGTGCCGTTCGACAGGTTGCCGATGACGTTGTTGCCCGGCATCGCCGCCCAGCCGGCGTTGTTGAGCGAGTACTGGTAGCTCAGTTCGCCCGCGCTCGCGCCATTGCCGGCCGCTGCCCCGTACGACACCGTGATCGAGCTGTTGCCGTTCGGTGTCGAGGCCGACACGTTCGGCGGCGCTCCGGGAGGCGTGAACCCGCGCTGCGGGGCCGATGCGGCGCTGAACGCCCCCCAGCCCGCCTTGTTCTGCGCCATCACCCGGAACGTGTAGTCCGTCGTCGAGGTGTTGACGACGACCGCCTGGCTGGTATCGCTCGCCGAGACGGGGATCGTGCGCACGACGCTGGACCCCTGCATCACATCGAGCTGGTAGCCGTCGATCGCGTCGCCGTTGTCGGCCGGCTTGTTCCACGAGACGCGGATCTGCGCCTGCGCGCCGACCGGTTCGAGGCGAGCGGTCGTCGGGGTACCCGGCGCATCGGGCGCACGGGCCGGGATCTCGGTGACCGACCACGGGCTCGGGCTCGACGGGTCGGGTGCGAGGTTGTGCGCCTGCACGCGCACCTGGTACGCGACGCCGTTCTGCAGGCCGTCCCACACGATCGAGTTGCCGACGACCTCGGTCTTCTGCGAGATGCCCGACGGCGGTGCCGGCGAGATCTCGAGCGTGTAGTGCTGGACGGGCGAACCGGGCGTCGACGGCGTGACCCATGCGACGTTCAGGCTCTTGTCGCCGAAGGTCAGCGTCGGTGCAGCCGGGGTGTCGGGCCGCGCGTCGGGGCGCGCCTCTTCCGACGGTGCCGACGGGTCGGACGGACCCACGCGGTTCTCGGCCACGACCGTGAAGTTGTACTTCACGTTGTTCGTCAGGCCGTCGAGCGTGCACGTCGTCGCCAGGCATTCCTTCTCGTAGTTGCCCGCGGTCGACGAGACGAGGTAGCGCTCGATCTCGGCGCCGTTGTTGGCCGGCGGCGTCCACGACAGCACGACCGTGCGGTCCTGCACGCTCGAGACGGTCGGCGTGCCGGGTGCGTCGGGCTTGCCCTGCACCGTGAGGCGGATGCGGCCGTCGACCTCGCGGTCGGGGTCGCCCGTGGCATCCTGCACGCGATAGCGCACGACCATCGTGCCGAAGAACTTGGCGTCGGGGGTGACCCTGACCTCGTCACCCGCGACCTCCACGTCGCCCTGCCCCGTCTCGAGGATCGCCGTGGTGACCTTCAGCGCCTTGTCGGGGAACGGGTTCACGTCGTTGCCGAGCACCGGCACCGCGACGGTCTTGCCCTGGTGCGCCTCGGGGACGATGTCGTCGTTGGCCATGGGGAGGTCGCGCGTGGAGGCGATCACGCGGACGGTGACGGCCCCCTCGATGGGCTCGGTCGTGCCGTCGTGGATGCGCAGGCGGATCGTCGCGGCGGTGCCCTTTTCCGTCTCCGTCGCCGCCCGCACGCGCAGCTCGTCGCCCTCGATCGACGCCGTCATGCCGTCGGGCGATCCGCCGACGATCGTGTACTCGATGCCGTCGGCGTCCTCAGGATCGGGATCGGTGGTGAGCCCGCCGAGGTCGAGTGCCGTGGCATCCTCGCCGGGCGCGACATCCATCTGCCCGTTGACGAAGGTCGGCTGCTGGTTCTCGGGCGGCAGCACCGTGATCGGCAGGGTCAGCGTGGCTTTGCGCCCTTCGGGATCGTCGGGGCCGGTGCCGTCGGTGACCTCGAAGGTGATGGCATCGGGGCCGAAGTACCCGGCGGCCGACGTGTACACCAGCGTCGTCTGGTCCTTGATGAGCGACGAGCCGTCGTTGTGCGCGGCCGTGACCTTGGCGGCCTCGGTGATGACGACCTTGCCGCCGCCCGCCGCGCGGACGTGATCGGCGAGCGGCAGCTCGACGGTCTCGCCGCTCTTCACCTCGACCGGCTCGGTCGACAGCAGGGTCGGCGGCAGCGACGACAGCGCCGGAACGTGGATGAAGGCGGATGCCTCGTTCCCGTCGCGGTCGGTGAGCGTGTAGGTCAGGAGGCGGTCGGTGTCGTCGAGCGTGATCCGCACCGTGCCGTCCGCGAGCACGCGCGACGTCGGGTCGGCCACGGTGAGGTCGAGGTCTTCGACCGTGCCGTCGGGATCCTCGTCGTTGGCGAGCACCTCGAGGTCGACGACGCCCTCTTCGACATCGGCGGCGCGGACGTAGTCGTCACGCGCGATCGGCTTCTGCAGCGGCACGTCGTCGGCGACCGTGATCTGCAGCACGGCCTTCGCCTCGGCACCGCGGGCGTCGCGGATGGTGTAGCGCAGCGACGTCTCGACGGGCTCGGAGGGCGACGTCACGACGACGCGGTTGCCCTGGACCTTCGCCGTCAGGCCGGCGACATCGGGCAGGATCAGCCCGTTCTTGACGATGCCGTACTCGTCGCCGTCGGGGTCGGAGTCGTTCGCGAGCACCGGCACGGCGACCGAGCGGTCGGGTCGCATGATGACGGAGTCCTTGACCGCATAGGGCGCCTGGTTCACGCCCTCGGGCGGCGCGATGCCGATCCGGATCGTCGCGGTCGCCTCAGCACCGAGGCGGTCGCGCACGCGATACGTGAACGTGTCCACGCCGGCGGTGTCGTCGAAGGCCTCGTAGACGAGGGAGTCCGAACCCGTCTCGACGACGCGGCCCTTGCCGGGCGACGACGCGATTCCGACGAGCTCCACGGAGTCGCCGTCGTCGTCGATGCCGTCCAGCGGCACCGCGATGTTCACACGGCTGCCGGCGAGCACCCGGGCGGTGAGGTCGCGCGGTCGCGGAGCCGCATTGGTCTCGGCGTTCACCGGGATCACCTGAATGGTGATGTAGCCGGCATCCTTCTGCCCGGTGCTGTCGACGGCCTCATAGGTCGCGTAGACGGTGCCGGGCTCGTCGGAGGCCCGGAAGCGCACGGTGTCCTGCGAGACGAAGACCTCGCCGTCCTCGGGATCGGTGAGCGGCGGCACGAGGTCGGGGGCGACGTGGATCGTGTCGCCGTTGGGGTGGTAGTCGTTGTCGAGCACGGGGATCGTCACGACGTCGCCGGCGCGCACGACCACCTGGTCGTCGTTCGCGACCGGCGGCCGCAACTGCGCGGGCGCCGGAATGGGGATGACGATGACATCGCCCTCGGCCGACTGCGAGCCGTTGGAGATGCGGTACGAGATGCGCACCTGCTCCGAGAGCGCGCCCTGGTCGCTGATGCGCAGCGTCTCGTGGTTGAGCACGGCGACCGCGATCCCGGAGTTCGGCTCGACGGTCACTGACTGCACGACGAGGATGCCGCCGGAGGGGTCGGAGTCGTTCGTCAGCACGTTGACGAGCACTTCGCCGCCGCTCGGCAGGAGCGCGACGTCGCGCACGGCGACCGGCGGCAGATCGGTCTCGCCCTCGGGGATCACGTCGACGCGCACGATGCCGGGGATGCCGGCGGCACCTGCGGCCACCATGTACTGGACGTAGTAGGTGCCGGGCGTCGCGGAGCGGAACGAGAAGGTCTTGCTGGAGTAGTCGGGGACGATGTCGGCCCCGGACACCGGGTCGACGCGTGCCAGGCGCAGCGGCTCGCGGCCCGCACCGACGTCGTTGGCCAGCGGCGAGACGGTCGCGGTCTGACCGGTGCGCACTGCGATGTAATCCGCGTTCGTGACCGGGTCGATCGAGCCGACGGGTCGCACGTCGAACCGCACGGCGCCGACGGTCACGTCCGAGCCGTCCGAGACCGTGATCTCGACGTCCTTGCGACCCTGGGTGCCGCCGACCGCCCGATAGGTGATGCGCCCGTCCGACGTGAAGTCGGCCTCGTCGCCCTCGGCCGGCACGACGGAGCTGAGGAACACGTCGTCGCCGTCGGGGTCGATCCAGTCGGGCAGGACGTTGTACGTGATCGTGCCGCCGGCCTCGACGGCCACCGTCGTGACGCGCGTCTGCGTCGGCGGCGCGTTCACATCCCAGCCGCGCACCGAGAGCGACACCTTCGCGGTGTCGGTGCCACCGCGGCCATCGGCGACCTCATAGCTGAACGACGTCGTGCCCTGCGCGTCCTCGGGCACCGCGATCTGCAGCGCACGGCCGTTCTCGATCGACTGCACGTCGCCGACCGACGGACCACCGTCGAGCACCCGCGTCGTCAGCACGTCGCCGTCGGGATCGCTGTCGTTGTCGAGCAGGGGAAGGATGGTGGTGCGGCCCGGGCGGACGCCGAGGTCGTCGTCGTTGGCGTCGGGCGGGGTGTTGATCTCGGAGCGCTCGGGCAGGACCGTCTCGGTCGTCTCCTCCGTGGTCTGCTCGTCGTCCTCGGTCTCGCCCTCGGGAGGAGTGATCTCGTCCCAGTTGTCGACCCGCTGCAGATCTTCTGCAGCCATCCAGGTGGCCCCGCCGATGATGTCGTTGAGCACCACGACGTCACGGTTCACGCGGAACTTCAGCAGCGACGTCGGCTCGATGCCGTCGATGTCGACGGCGAGGTCGTCGCGCTCGCCCGCGCAGTCCCGCACGAACCGGCCCGAGCCGGTCCACGCGGCGTAGCCGCAGCCGTCGAGCCAGACGGGCTCGGCGGGTGCGCCCTCGGACCCGGCCTTCACCGTCGTCGGCTCGGAGCTGTCGAACGGCAGGCGCACGAACGCCGACTCCGTCGAGAGCGAGACCGCGTCGGACGCGGCGGAGGGCTGCTGCAGTGCGGCGTTGCGACCGCCGTCGACAACCGTCGCGCGGCCGTCGACGATGACGGTGCCGGTGGCGGCGTCGAGCACGACCGGCTTGTCGCCGACCGCCGTGATCGACAGCTCCGCCTTGTCATCCACGTCGGGCAGGCCGCTGCGGGCCGGGTCCTCGGGGGTACCGTCGGCGCCGGTGCGGACCGTGACCAGCTCGGCGCTCTCAGACGAGACCGCGTAGACGACGCCGTCGACGCCGACCGCGACATCCGCGCCCTTTCCGACATTCACGACCGGGTCGGCGCCCTCGATCTGAAACGTCCCCACGCTCTGGCTCTGGACGACCCACAGGTCGCCCGACGCGCGATCGAGGATGGCGACGGTCTCGCCGCCGAGGGCCACATCGGCGTCGCCCGGCAGGGCCGCGGCGCCCGACATCGCGACCATTCCCGGGTCGATGACGCCCACCGTGGAGCCGGCATCGTCGACCATGAGCACCGTCGACCCCGACTGGAGGATGTCGTAATCGTCGCTGGTGGTGCGCAGGCCCCCGTCGAGCACCTGCGACTCGTGGTTGAAGTGGCCAACGAGGAGGCTCGACTGCTTGGTGACCCAGACACCGCCGTCGTGCAGGTCGACCTCGGTGGTGGGCACGCCCTGATAGACGAACGCGAGCGTCGTGATGGTGACGGCGGCAGCCGTGACGGCGCCGGCCGATGCGAGGGTGCGAGGGCGCGCGCGAAGCCAGGTGAAAGACCTCATCGAACCTCGGCCACCTCCGGGGTGTCGTGCGTCTGTACGTGGCGTCGGGACCTGACGTGGGGCGTCGGGCGCTCACAAAAGACATTGGGGGACGGTTCAGCCTAACCCGCCGCAGGGAGTGCTATTGGACGGGGAGTGCCAACATCCGAATCGTAATCGGCCTGATCAGAGCGCAGCGATGGGGACAAACACCCATCCACGGGCGAGTCCGCACGAGCGAGCGCTTCGGGCGCGGCCGGGCGTACCCGGCCGCGCGCGATCACGCGCCGGTCGCGGCGACCGCCGACGCGCCGACGTACTCACGCAGGTGCTGGGCAGTGAGCGTGTCGGCGCTCGCGACGAGGTCCGCCGGAGTCCCCTCGAACACGATCGCGCCGCCGTCGTGGCCGGCACCCGGCCCGATGTCGATGATCCAGTCGGCGTGGGCCATGACGGCCTGGTGGTGCTCGATCACGATCACGCTGTTGCCCGCCTCCACGAGGCGGTCCAGCATCCCGAGCATGTTCTCGACGTCGGCGAGGTGCAGGCCGGTGGTCGGCTCGTCGAGCACGTAGATCGCGCCCTTCTTCGACATGGAGATCGCCAGCTTGAGGCGCTGGCGCTCACCTCCCGACAGGGTGTTCAGCGCCTGACCGAGCGTGAGATACCCGAGGCCCACGTCGATCATGCGCACCAGGATCGTGTGGGCGGGCCCCTTGGCGAAGAACGCCGCCGCCTCGGACGCCGACATCGCGAGCACCTCCGCGATGTTCTTGCCCTCCAGCGTGTACTCGAGCACCTCGTCGCTGAAGCCCGACCCCTCGCACAGCTCGCACAGCGTCTCGACGGTCTGCGTGAAGCCGAGGTTCGTGATGATCACGCCGAGGCCGCGGCACGCCGGGCACGCACCCTCGGAGTTGGCGCTGAACAGCGCCGGCTTCACGCCGTTGGCCTTCGCGAAGGCCGATCGGACGGTGTCGAGGATGCCGGTGTACGTGGCGGGACTCGAGCGCCGGTTGCCCTTGATCGGCGACTGGTCGACCTCCACCACGTCGTCGAAGGCCGGGACGTTGCCGTGGATGAGCGAGGACTTGCCGGATCCCGCCACGCCGGTGACGACGGTCAGGATGCCGAGGGGCACATCCACGTCGACGTTCTTCAGGTTGTGCTGGGTGGCGCCGCGGATCCCGAGCGCGCCCTTCGGAGCGCGGGTCGACGGCTTCAGCCGCGCGCGGTCGTCGAGGTGGCGGCCCGTGATGGTGCCCGACGCGCGCAGGCCCGCGACATCCCCCTCGTACTGCACCTCGCCGCCCGCGCGACCGGCACCCGGCCCGAGGTCGACGACGTGGTCGGCGATCTCGATCACCTCGGGCTTGTGCTCGACCACGAGCACGGTGTTGCCCTTGTCGCGCAGCAGCTTCAGCAGCCGGTTCATGCGCTCGATGTCGTGCGGATGCAGTCCGGCCGTCGGCTCGTCGAAGACATAGCTGATGTCGGTGAGCGGCGAACCGAGGTGGCGGATCATCTTGGTGCGCTGCGCCTCGCCGCCCGAGAGCGTGCCCGACGAACGGTCCAGCGACAGGTAGCCGAGACCGATGTCGATGAACGACGCGATCGCCTGCCGCAGCCCGCTCATCAGCGGCGCGACGGACGGGTCGTCCACCGTGTGGAGCCAGGCCGCGAGATCCGTGATCTGCATGGCCGCGGCATCCGCGATGCTGATCCCCTTGATCTTGGACGACCGGGCGCCCTCGTTCAGCCGCGAGCCGCCGCAGTCGGGGCACGGCATGAACTTCACCGCCCGGTCGACGAACGCGCGGACATGCGGCTGCAGCGAGTCGCGGTCCTTCTGGAGGAACGACTTGGTGATCTTCGGCACGAGACCCTCGTAGGTCATGTTGATGCCGTTGATCTTGACCTTCGTCGGCTCCTTGTAGAGGAAGTCCTCGCGCTCCTGGTCGGTGTAGTCCTGGATGGGCTTGGCCGGGTCGACGAATCCGGACTCGGTGAACCCCTTCACCATCCAGCCGTCGACGTTGTAGCCCGGCACCGTCATCGCACCCTCGGCGAGCGACTTCGTCTTGTCGTACAGCTCGTCGAGGTCGACGTCGCTCACCTCGCCGAGGCCCTCGCAGCGCGGGCACATGCCGCCGGTGATCTCGAACGAGCGGCGCTCCTTGACCTTCTTGCCGCCCTTCTCCATCGTCACGGCCCCCGCGCCCGACACCGACGGGATGTTGAACGAGAAAGCCTGCGGCGAGCCGACGTGCGGCTGCCCGATGCGGCTGAACAGCAGGCGCAGCATCGCGTGGGCGTCCGTCGCGGTGCCGACAGTCGAGCGCGCGTTGGAGCCCATGCGCTCCTGGTCGACGATGATCGCAGGGCTGACGTTCTCGAGCGCATCGACGTCGGGACGACTCAGTTGCCCCATGAACTGCTGCACGAACGTCGGGTACGTCTCATTGATGAGCCGCTGCGACTCGTTCGCGATGGTACCGAACACCAGCGACGACTTGCCCGAGCCGCTTACCCCCGTGAAGACCGTGAGCCGGCGCTTCGGGATCTCGACCGACACGTTCTTCAGGTTGTTCTGACGCGCGCCGACAACGCGGATGACCTCGTGCGAATCGGCGACGTGCGAAGGGGGGTTCTCTGCCATGCCCACAGTCTGCCCGGCGATGCGGACACCGCGCTTCCTGAATCCTGCTCGGTCCCGGTTGGGACCCCGGCCGGCCCCGGCCCCGGCATTCCCGGCTCCGACACGCCGGGGCCCGCCGGAGCATGTCCCACTTTCGCGCGTGTGCAGCACGTTTTGCGGTCCGAACTGGGACACGACGGGCGGAAAGTGGGACGCGCAACGCCGTCATCGCCCGCGCGACGGGTCAGGCGGGGCGTCAGGCCGCGCTTGCGGCGGGCTCGGGCCGAGCATGTCCCACTTTCGCGCGTATGCGGCCTGTCTTGCGCACTTAAGTGGGACACGACGGGCGGAAAGTGGGACGCGCAACGCCGTCGTGGCCGGTGCGACGGGTCCGGCGGGGCGTCAGGCCGCGCTCGCGGCGGGCTCGGGCCGAGCATGTCCCACTTTCGCGCGTGTGCAGCACGTTTTGCGGTCCGAACTGGGACACGACGGACGAAAAGCGGGACGCGCAAAGCCGTCATCGCCCGCGCGACGGGTCAGGCGGCGTCTGCCTCGGCGGGCGCGGTCGGCGCGGCGGGCTCGACCGCGAAGTTGTCGCGGAAGACGCTGCTCGGGTCGTACGCCGCCTTGATCGCCTGCAGCCGGGCGAGCGTCGCGGGCGGGAAGGCCTCGGCGATCCGCTCCGGCCGCTCCGACGAATCGAAGCTGAGATACGACCCCCGGACGTGCGCAGCCAGCGTCCGCCACTGGGCGTCGAGGCGGTCCGGGTGGGAGCCGAGGGCCGCCACGGAGAAGTTCGCCGACCGGTTGGCGTACGCCGTCGCGTCTTCGGCGACGTCGGCCACCGCCCCGCCGACCGCGCGCAGCTGGAAGAAGGGCACGGCGCCGGATTCCAGCATACGTGCCGCCGCCGCGGCGAAGTCCGGCGTGACGTGCTCGATGAGACCCGAGCGTGAGTGCGGCTCGCCGGCGCCGTGCTGCGGACCGAGATCGGCGTTCGCCATGATCTGCGCGTACGTCGTCAGCTGCACCGACTGCTGCACGAGCGGCGCGAGCTCGGCGAACGGCTGCAGGCGGGCGATGATCGTGTCGGGGTCGTCGGAATCGACGACGCCATACAGCTGCACGACCCACTCCAGCGGCTGCCGGCGGCCAGGTTGCGGCTGGCCGGGCCGGGGGCCGCCAGTCAGCAGAAAGAGGGTGAGGTCGCGGGGCGACGCCTCGACGATGCGGCCGTAGCCCTCGAGGAACGCCGCCACGTCGTCGACCTGGAACGCGAGCTGCGCGTAGCCCACCTGGCCCACCTCGTCGACCTCGAACTCGAACGCCGTGACGACGCCCACGTTGGCGCCGGCCCCGCGGACCGCCCAGAACAGGTCGGGGTGGGTCGAGGCATCCGTCCGGACGATCGAGCCGTCGGCGAGCACCACCTCGGCCGCGCGCAGGTGGTCGATGGTGAGGCCGTGCTCCCGCGCCAGCAGGCCGATGCCGCCCGCCGTAGCGAGCCCGCCGACGCCCACGCCGCCGTAGTCGCCGGAGGTGAGCGCCCAGCCGTGCTCGCCGAGCACGGCGGCGACCCGCGCCCAGCGGGCGCCGGGGCCGATCCGCACGAGCCGGCGATCGGCGTCGAGCACCTCGATCTCGTCGAGGCTGCGGAGGTCGATCACGATGCCGCCGTCGTTGGTGCTGCGGCCGCTGATGCCGTGGCCACCGCTGCGGACCGAGAGCGGGAGCTCGGGATGCCGCCGCGCGAAGCCGATGGCCTCTGCGACCTGCTCGGCCGACGCGGGCTGCAGCACGATCCCCGGCGCGCCGCCGCGCATGTAGGTCGCGCGCACGTCGCCGTACTCGAAGTCGCCGGGCTCGATCGCACGCAGGCCGGCCGGCACGTCGTCGTAGGCGATGCCGTCGCGGCGCGCGGCGAGCGCCGCGGACGTGCGGGCCGGTGCGGAGGAGACGCCGCGGGTGCCCCGTTCGGCCTCGACGAGGTCGCGGACCGCGGGCGCGACCTCTTCGCCGAAGCGCTGCAGGAGGTTCGGGTCGTCGCCGGCGAGGATGAACGTGCCGATGCCGTCCTCGAGCGCGAGCTGCGCGAGGCGCTCGGCGAACTCGCCCGGGTCGGCGGCGAGCTGCCCGACGTTGAGCAGGCGGCGGATCTCGCGCGGGTCGCGGCCGACGGACTGCGCCGCCTCGTCGATCGCCGCGTTGCCCTTGGCGAGGTCGCCCGGCTGCATGTAGCCGAGCGACGGCAGCCAGCCGTCGCCCTTGCGGCCGGTGAGCGAGAGCATGCGCGGCTTGTACGCGCCGATGTGGATCGGGACCTCGTGCGCGGGCCGCGGACCCCGCTTCGCACCGTGCGCCCGGTGGTACCGGCCGTCGGTGAACACGCCGCCGCGCTGGTCGGTGCGCCACAGCTCGCGGATGAGGTCGATCGCCTCTTCGAGCGCCGTGACCGCCTGGCCGGGCGTCAGGCGCGTGCCGCCCATGGCCTCGATCGCGTCCCAGAACCCTCCGGCGCCGAGCGCGAGGTCGAAACGGCCGCCCGAGAGCAGGTCGATGCTGGCCGCGGCCCGCGCCACGACCGCGGGCGGGCGCAGCGGCACGTTGAGCACGTTCGGTGCGATCCGGATGGAGTCGGTGCGCGCCGCGACGAACGACATGAGTGTCCACGTGTCGAGGAACGCGGGCTGATAAGGGTGGTCCTGGAAGGTGACGAGATCGAGACCGGATGCCTCGGCCACCTGCGCCAGCAGCACCGGGGCCTCCGGGGTCGCGGCCGCCGGGGTGATGAATGCGCCGAATTCGAGCGGGTGTCCGTAGTCCACGGTCTATGCGAACGCATACGCGCGGCCGATTGTTCCTCGCACTGCCGGCACCTCGGAGTCATGGTCGCGGTGCGCGCGGGCGCGGCTCTCCGCCAGCCCCGTGCTCGACGGCCCGGTGCTCCACGGCTTAGTCTTCGCCCGCCCGGCGCTCCGTCCGGCGGTGCACGGTGCCCGCGCTGCCGTCGATCGTGACGATCTCGCCGTCGCGCAGGGTGCCGGTGGCGCCGACGGCTGCGACGACCGCCGGGACCCCGTACTCCCGCGCGATGATCGCGGGGTGCGACAGGGCTCCCCCGGCGTCGGCCACGAGGCCTCCGATCATCGGGAAGATCACCGACCACGACGGCCGCGTGCCCGGGCAGACGACGATGTCGCCCGGCTCGATGCGGTGGAAGTCGGCCTCGGCGTGCACGACGCGCACCGGCCCGGTCACGTGCCCCGGCGACGCGGGCACGCCGCGCAGCACGCCGTCGTCGCCCTCGGAGAGCGCGGTGATGCCGGGCATGATGAGCTCGCCCATGAGCATCTCGGCCTCGGTCGGAGTGCGCTCCGCCCGCGTGAGCCACGTGAACCTCGGCGCCGGCCCCGGATCCTCGCCGTAGCTGATCGGTCCGGGGTGCGCGATGGCCCACGCGCGTTCGCCGCGGGCACGCCGCGCCTGCGCGCGCACGTCGTCGAGAGGATGCTTCGAGCCGAGCGCCGCCGCGGCTTCTTCGGCCGTGAGATGGAAGACGTCGTCGGGGGCATCGAGGGTTTCCCGCGCGGCGAGACGGCGGCCGGCCTCGAGCGCGGCATACCGCACGAGTGCGAGCGGCGCGTCGGCCGTGAGGAACACGTTGTCGTCGCGCAGCCCGTAGACCCGCTCGGCGCCGGCGAGCAGCCGGTCGAACTCGGCGAGCCGCGAACGCCCACCTGGGGAGCCGGACAGCTGAGTGCGCGCGCGGTCGGCGACCTCGCGACGCGCGTCCGCCCGCGCGATGTCACCGTCGACCGAGCCCGCCTCCGCGGCAGCGGCCAGCAGCGCGTTCAGCAGGTGCGGGGACTCGGCGAGGGTGGGCTCGCCCACCTCGATGTCGAGCGCGCGGCAGCCGTAGTAGCGGAGGAACCGCTCGTACGCGTCGGCGCGATCCGGGCTGTCCGGGGGCATCGCCGCGATCGCCGCGAGCGCGCGCCCGGGGTCGGATGCGACGGCGGCCAGCCCCGACAGCATGTCGAGCGTCTGCTCCGGCGCCCAGCCGAGGCGGGCGCGGCAGAACTCGACGAGATGGAAGATCCCCAGCCCGTAGGGCATCGCAACGCGGAAGTGCAGTTGGATGCTGCGGCGCATGGTCTCCGCCCGGGCACGCAGCTCCGCAGCGAGAGCGTCATCGTCCAGACCGCCGAGGTCCACATCTTGCGACGCCAGGATGCCGGTCCGCAGGTCGTCGCGCAGGTGATCCTCCCACTCGGCCAGCAGGCGGGAGGCGGCATCCGACCTCATCGCGTGCCGCGCCACCCGCAACCGGGCCCTGCCCTCGCGCGATGTGCGGACGAGCGTGGAGACGAGCCACCCCGGCAGTGTCGGCGGAGCCTTGCCCGGTGCGGGCGGCGGAGCGCCGACGGGGACGATGGTGAGGTAGTGCCAGCCGCCGATACGCGCGCCCGCGAACGTCGCGAGCAGACCCCACTCCAGGTTCAGCGGACCCACCGCCGCGCCTTCGTCGACGACGCTCGACGTCATCCGCGTACGGGGAAGGCGGCCGTGCGTGGGGTCACGCACCCAATACCCGGGCGGCACGACGATCTCCACCGGAATCTGCTCCGCGAGCGCCGTCACGGGGCGCGACTGCACGAGCCACACCGCGCCGTCCTCGACGGCCCACTCGACGTCCTGGGGACCGCCGCGGGCCTGCTCGGCGAGGAGTGACAGCCGGATCACCTCGCGGAGCGGGGTGGCGTCGAGAGGTGCGCCGTCGAGGTCGAGCGTGTCGGTGGACACCGCGCCCTCGTCGCCACGGTCGAACCGCTGCACCCAGGGCGTCGTAGCCCCCGCCACCAGTGCGGCGCCCAGCCCCGCGACCGCGTTCACGACGACCGCGGGCGCACCGGTCAGAGGGTCGACGGTGAACGTGACGCCCGCGGCATCCGCCATCACCATCTGCTGCACGATCACCGCACCGGACTCGCCGATCGAGCCGAGCACCGTGTCGACGGCGGCGGTCATGGCGTCGACGTCGCCGGCGGGAACGCTCAGCACCGTCTCGTACGCGCCCGCCCCCGACGAGACGGCACCGTCCTCTCCTTCAGCGGACGACCGCACCGCGACCGTGTCCCACGCGTGCACCCGGGCGATGGCGACCGCAGCGCTCGCGATCGAGGGAGCGGCCGCGCGGGGTGCCGCGTCGAAGACGACGCCGGGGGGCACGGGCAAGCCGGCGGCGAGCAGCGCGGCCAGGCCCTCCGCCTTGCCGCCGTGGCGCGGGAGTGCGGCCGTGAGAGGGATCGCTTCGATGGTTCTCATATCGCCATGCTCCGCTCGAGGACCGGCAGCCGGCATCCGTTGCGGTACGTACTTTTCACGACGCAGCCCCCCTTCACGACGCGGCCTGGCCATCCGCGCCCGCCGCCCACCGCTGCACCAGCGCGAGCCGCGACTCGACGCCCAGCCGGCGGTAGACATGCTGCAGGTGGGTCTCGACGGTGCGTTCGCTGAGGAAGAGCCGCCGCGCGATCTCGGCGTTCGACAGACCCGCCACGACCAGATCGACGACCTCGGACTCGCGGCGGGTGAGCTCCCCCGCGCCGCCCCGGCGGCCACCGATCCGCACGCCGATGGTGCGCGCGAGCCGGCGCGCGCGATCGCCCCAGTCGTCGAGGCCCTGCGTGTCGAAATACGGCACCAGTTCGAGCACCGCGTCACGTGCCGAGGCTTCACCGCGCTCCGCGGCGAGCTCGGCCCATTCCAGCCGGGTCTCGGCGGCGAGCCCGGCGAATCCGAGGCCGGCGAGGGTGGTCGCACTGTCGTCGAGCGCCTCGATCGCGTCTCGGCGACCGCGGGTGGGCACGAGGCGCAGCGCCCGCACGCGTTGCGCGAGGGCGGCGGCGGGCGGGCTCGTCGCCAGCCTCTCGAGCTCGGCGAGGGCGAGATCGAGGACCGCGTCGTCGCCGTGCTGGAGCGCCAGCCGCGCCGACAGCATGGGCAGCAGCAGGCGCGACGGCCCTTCGGTCCGCTCCATGCGGAACTCGAACGACGGCGGCATCGATCCGCCGTCGCGCAGGGCCAGCTGCGCGCGGGCGAGCTGCACGATGGTCGCGAGCAGCAGATTGCCCTCGAGGGGGAAGATGCGTCCGGCCTCGGCGACGAGCGATCGCGCCCGCGCGACGTCGCCGCGCATCGCGCTCAGCAGCGCCACCCACGCCGCGCACCGCACCAGCCCGCGCGGCACCGGCGCCGCGCGGGTCATCGTCAGGGCGCGCTCGGCGTTCTCGGTCGCGGCGATGAGATCGCCCCGCATCGTGGCGACGGCGGCGCGCTGAACGACGACGGATGCCTCGACCGCACGCGGCACGCGTCCGTCGAACGGCGTCGCGGCATAGCGCTGGGCGGCCTCGAGATCGCCCCGCAGCGTGCACAGCCGGATGAGTTCGCGCAGCAGCGCGCCGGCCAGCTCCGGCGCGGCGTCGCCTGCTACTGCGAACCCCTGAGCCGCCTGGTTCTCAGCAAGCTCCAGGTCTCCGGCGATCGATGCCCGCACCGAGCGGCCGAGCGCCGCGGCTCCGCGCCCGGTGGGCGTCGCGTCGTCGCCGTCGAATCCGACGAGGACCGCGCACACGGCATCGGTCTCGACGAGATCGTCGCCACGGTCGGCCAGGAACAGGTGCCGCACCGCCATCGCCGCACGATGATCGGGGGTGTCGTAGACGCCCACTGTCAGCGGGGTGGCGGCGGGCGTGCCGCGATCCGCCCTGAGGTAGATGCGATACAGGTGGAGCTCGTCCCGCTGCGCAGGCGTGGCGACGTCGGCGAGGCGCTCGGCGCGGCGCAGGAGCACCTCCGCCTCCTCGAGCGGACCTGCGAAATACCGCGCCACCGCATGGGCGAACAGCGTCTCGAACGCGCGTACCCGGTCAGCCGGCGTGCCGCCGTCGACCGCCGACTCTGCGAGGGCGGCGGCGACCTCGAGGTCGGCGACGGCTCCATCGGGATCGGATGCCGCCAGCCGGCGTTCGGCCGACGCCCTCAGCACCGCGATCGAGAAGTCGCGGGGCAGCCGGTCGGCGACGAGTCGCACGTGCTCGGCCGTCTCGCGGGGATCGACGCCGGGGAGGCCGGCGAGCGCCTCGGCGTACGCGGCGCGCAGGCCCGCAGCGCGGGCGGCCCCGGCGTGCGCTGCGACGACGACCGTGCAGACGGGCACCGCTGAGCGCACCCGCACGCCGTCGATCTCGATGAGTCCGGCGTCGACGAGCCCCGCGAGCACATCGTCGAACCCGTCGATCTGCAGCACCTGCTCGATCGCCGCGATCCGCGGAGCGGGGCCGCCGATCGCGATGACCTCGCACATGGCCCGAGCATCCGGCGGAAGGTCGGCGAGCAGGTCCTCCACGACCGCGCTCACGGCCGTCGGCACCGGATCCCCCGCCGGCGGGCGCCCGGCGCCGCCCGGCCCCGGCACTCCGCCCGGCACGGCAGGCCGGCCGCCCTTCGCATCGGGCGCCGACATGGCGCCCGACCAGACGCCGAGCAGCCTCAGACGCCCGCCGCACGCGCGCGCCGCATCGATGTCGCGCGCACCGACCGCGGCGAGCGCATCCTCCGGCGGCAGCGGCTCGACGTCGACGACGGCGGCGGGGTCCCCGCGCACGGCGTCGCGCACGAGACCCGCCGCCGAGCCGAGGGGGCGCCGCCCCGACACCACGACGACCCGCGTCGCGGCTGCCTCGCGCAGGCGTTCCACCTCGGCCCGCGGCATCCGCTGCACATCGTCGATCCACCAGATCGAGGCTGGGCCCATGCGCCCAGAGGCTCCGGGCGGCGCGCCAGCGGCGAGTGGAGGGGCAGCGGAGACGGCGTCTGGGGAGGACGTGGGGACCGTCTCCGGCAGCGCCGCCGATGCCGCGTCGACCCTCGCCCGCAGCGGCCGCAGCGCCTCATCGACCACCGCGGTCGTGCCGACACCGGCCGGACCGCTCGCGACGATCGTGCCGCCGCCCGCGCCGAGGGCGCGATCCACCGCAGCGGCGACCCGCTTGATCACCGCGTCGCGTCCCAGAAGCTGCGGCATGCCAGTCCCCCTGGCCTCGCCGCCACAGTAGCGCCTCCACCGCTGCGGCGCACCGGGTCGCGTGGCCTCGCCGCCGCAGCGCCCCGGGTCGACGAAGCCTCACTCCGGCGCGTTGCCGGCGTGGCCGCCGTCGGCGAGGGGCGTCCGCACCCCCTCGTAGGCGATGTGCATCACCATGCCCAGGGCGGCGTGGTCGAGGTTGTGGCAGTGGTCCATCCAGATGCCGGGGTTGTCGGCGACGAAGGCGACCTCCCACACCTCGCCGGGGCCGACATCGAAGGTGTCCAGCCACAGCGGCGACGCCGGCGCCACCCCGTCGACCGACAGCACGCGCACCGTGTGCCCGTGCGGGTGCATCGGGTGGGTCTCGAAGCCACGGTTCACCACCGTCACGCGTACCACGTCGCCCTCGGCGACGACCGTCGGCGCGATGTGCGGGTAGACGGCGCCGTTCACGGTGTAGGCGTACTGGGGCACGCCGTGCACGAGCCGCGGCAGCCGGTCCAGCACGTGCACGTCTTCGACGTCGAAGACCGTCCCCACGCCCTCTCCAGACGCCGTCCCCGCTGCCCCTCCACTCGCCGCTGGCGCGTCGAGCGGAGCCTCCGGCTGCGGGGGCGCAGGCGGGTCGCCCGGAGCCTCTGGGCGCGTGGGCCCAGCCTCGGCACGCGCGATCGCCTCCGCCGCTGCCGTGTCAGGCGGCGTCGACGCCGTCACCTCGGTCAGCGGGTCGAACGTGCGGACCGGCTCGACCTCGGGCAGGTCGCCACGGGCCGCATCGCCGCCGGGCGCATCACCGCCGGCCGCGTCGCCGCCGGCCGGGTCGCCGCCGGCCGCGCTGTCGTCGAGCACGACAACGGCGGCGCGGGATGCCTCAGCCCTCACCGCGACAGCGCCGGCACCCATCGTCAGCCCCACGTCGACCCGACCGCCCGCGGGCACCTCGATCGCCGAGTCCGAGAGCTCGCCCGTCTCGACCTCCGAGCCGTCGATCGCCACGACGTGGAACGGCGCACCCGAGACCGTGAACCGCTGCGCCAGCTGGTCGGTGTTGACCAGACGCACCCGCACAGTGTCGCCCGGCCGGGCGTCGATGCGCTGCTCCTCGGTGTCGGACCCGAACACGACGGCGTCTCCATAGGTGTGCAATGGCAGCACGATGTCGATGTCGTCGACCTGTCCACCCGGCGGCTGCACGACGAGCGTGCCGAACAGCCCTCGGGTCACCCCGATCGAGCCGAGCTGATGGGTGTGGTACCAGTACGTCCCCGGGCGGGTGAGCGGGAACGTCGTGACGTGCGACCCGCCCGGGGCGACGGCATCCTGGGTCACTCCCGCCACCCCGTCGGCCGCAGCAGGCACCGGATAGCCGTGCCAGTGCACCGTCGCGCCGTCGGCGATGTCGCGGTTGTCCAGCCGCACCTCGAGCACGTCGCCCACCGTGGCGGACACCGCCGGACCGCCGAGCTCGCCGAAGGTCCACGCGTCGAGCCGGCCGCCGGAGGGCACTGTCACCTCCTGCTGCTGCGCGACGAGCGCCACCTCGATGCGGGGGGCGGATGCCGACACCCGGCCGGTGAGCGCGGTGACCAGCACCTCCTGCGCGGCGCCCGTGGGCGCTCCCGCCGGCGCCGCCGGCAGTTCAGGCGCCGCGGGCAGGTCGGGCGCCGCGGGCTCGTCGGGCGCCGCCGGCCCGGCCGCCTCTGGCGCTGAGGCGCCCGGTGGTACCGGCGCGGCGCCGGGCACGGGCTGGGGATGCGGGGCACCGGTGTGGCCGTGCGCCTGGAAGCCTCCGTCGGCGAGCCCTCCGTGACCCGTCGCGCCGGTCCAGCCGACGAGCGCGAGGGCGAGCACACCCGCAGCCCCCGCGGCGAGCGCGGCCGCCGCCGGGCGGCGGCCGCGGCGGAGTCCGACCAGCGCCCAGCAGACGGCTCCGGCGATCACGGCGACGACCACCCCGATCGCCGCCCAGGTCGCGACCGGCGCCCCCAGCACGATCGAGAAGACCAGTTCGGCACCCGCCGCGAGCGCGGCGCCGCCGGCGAGCGCCCGGGCGACCTGCCATCGCAGCACGAACGCGACGACGGCGGCGACCTCCATCGGAATCGACAGGGCGAGCCCCCAGAGCCGGTCCTGGACGAAGAACGCGGATGCCGTCGCCAGCGCGGCGGCGATGAGCAGGCGTCCGATCAGCAGGGCTGCACCGGTGGCGACGAGGGCCCAGGTGACGGGGCGGGAGGGGCTGTCCGCCCGCTCCCGCCCGGCTCCTCCGCCCCCCGTCGCGAGGGTGCCCCAGACGACGGCCGCCCCGACGGCCGCTGCGCCGTACAGCAGTTGCAGGACCGCGGCCGACATGTTCTTCGCCTATCGCGACGGCGCACCGACCGCGTCGCCGGGGCTCGGCTCGGGCACCTGCGGTGCGGCCGTCCCCGGTTCTGCGGCTGTCGCCTCGGCCTCGGCATCCGTGGTCTCCGACCGGAACGCCCGCTTGTACGCCCTCTTGGCGACCACGAACGAGAACCACAGGATCAGCAGCCCGTTGAGCGGGTGGAGGCTGACCAGCAGCGTCGCACCGAGCGGCGGGTTCGCGTGGTCGGGGCCGATGTTGAAGATGAGGCCGGTGACGATGAAGATCAGCGTCTGCATGATGAGGAGGCCGACCAGCAGGACCGACAGCCAGATCGTGCTCTTGCCGGCCTTCGTCACGGCGGCCAGGATCACCGTGAGCAGGATGAGCGCGGGGAGCACGATGCGCCCGTTCCAGCCGTGGATGGCGAAGAGCTCATCCTCCGGGTCGCTGAAGACCCCCACCCCGGCGAGGTACAGCTGCATCGCGACGGCCGCGACGAGCAGGATGGTCACGACCGAGAACGCGACCCTGAGTGCCTTGCGCATGACATCCCTCCGTTCCGTCGTCCGCGGTGGGCGACGATCGTTGCTCTGTCCTGGCGACGTTACGGAGCCGCGCCGCGGCGCGGATCCGCGCCAGCACGTACATTCCCGCGCAGGATCGCGGCGTCCGACCGACGCGCCAGGGGCAGGCGAGGGGATCTCAGTGGGTGCGCCAGCAGCCGTCGACGTGATCGTCGACCATGCCGGCGGATTGCATCAGCGCGTACATCGTCGTGGGTCCGACGAAGCGGAAGCCGCGCTTTCGCAGCGCCTTGCTGAGCGCGTCCGATGCAGGGGTCGTCGCCGGCACCTCCGCGAACGACGACGGGCGGCGATGGGATGCCGGTGCGAAAGACCACATGAGGGCATCCAGCTCGCCCGGCTCGAGTTCGAGCACCAGGCGCGCGTTGGAGATCGTCGCCTCGATCTTGGCGCGATTGCGGATGATGCCGGCATCCGTCATCAAGCGCGCGATGTCGTCGTCGCGGAACGCCGCCACGACCTCGGGCTCGAAGCCGGCGAACACCTCGCGGAACCGCGGGCGCTTGCGCAGGATCGTGATCCAGGACAGTCCGGCCTGGAAGCCCTCGAGACTGAGCTTCTCGAAGAGTGCGCGGTCGCCGTGCAGCGGCACGCCCCACTCCTCGTCGTGGTAGCGGGCGTACTCGGGGTCGTCGCCGACCCACGCGCAGCGCGCGCGGCCATCGGATCCGAGGCGGACATCGGTGCTCACCGAGCCAGACTATGCGGGGCCGCCGACGCCCTTGCGACCCGGGGCACGGCACTCGAGTCGTCCTCGAACCTTCATGTCGAGGTCACACGTTCGGTCGCCGGGAGCCCCCGCCGTCGCTTACCTTGGAATGTCGGGCCTGTGCGGTCCACGCAGGGAGGAAACGCCATGAAGATCGTCGCTTCGTCGGACTGGCGGGACGCCATCCCCTTCGACACCCTCGTGCTAGTGGCCGACGTCGTTCCGGGCGAGCCGACGCGGTGCTTCACGTGCGGCGCCGACTCCGAGCCGCGCGAGCGCAGCGAGCTCTGGGCGTACAAGCACCGGCACCCGAAGAACCACGACGGCTACGTGCGCTTCTACTGCGCCGAGCACCGGCCCGAGATCCAGCTGCCTCCGTCGGCGCCGTCGCTGGCCCCCGTCCGCGGGTCGGGGCGCGCGGCCGCGCGTCCCGCCGCGGAGCGCCGCGTCGCGAAGCCGACCATCCCGGACCGCCTGCGCGCGATGTGCCCGAACTGCTTCGTCGAGGTGTCAGCGACGGGCGAGTGCGGCATGTGCGGCTGGGCCGCCTGACCGCAGAGCTGTCCGGATCGCCCCACTCGGTGAGGCGATCCGGACATCGTTAGCGTTCCGTGACCATCCCGGCGGGGACGGCCCCGCTCACTTCTTCTTGAGCGACTTCTCCGACACCGGGGCCTCGCCCGACGCGGCGAGCGCGCGGTAGTACTCGCGGGCCTCGTCCTGCCGGCGGCGCTCGGCACCCGACGCGATCGGCGCTCGCACATGCTCCGGTGCGAAGCCGTAGGCGTCGACGAGATCCTGCGCGTGCGGCCGCAACCGCGCCGCGAGGCGGTCGATGTAGCGGGAGACGGATGCCGCCCGCTGCGCCGAGAGCCGCCCGCTGATGAGGTACCACGCGAGGTGCTTCTCGATCAGGTGCAGGCCGAAGAGGTCGCGCAGCCACGTCAGCACCTGCTTGGTCCCCTCGTCGGAGACACGGTTCACGCCGTCGGTGAAGGCCTCCCACTGCAGCAGCTCGGCGTGGGCGCGAGCCGCCTCGATGAGCTCGGCCTGGTGGCTGTTGAAGAGCGCCGCCGCCTCGGCGGGCGACAGCTTGGTCGCCGGGCGCAGCGCCGCCGCGACATCGGCCACCATCCGCTGCACGCGGCCGGCGAGCAGCTCGTGCTGCTGGTCTTCGCGCAGGCCCAACTCGACCGAGCGCGCCGTCGAGCCGAGGTCGGCGACGGACTGGCCGAGCTGGCGAAGGCCCGCGCCGTGGAACAGCTTGCCCGCGGTCTGCGCGACGGCGAAGCGGGCGAGGGCCGCGGCATCCTTCCCCTTGAACTGCTTGGCGTAGTCCGACAGAAGCCGCTTGCCGACGAGCTGGAGCAGGACGTTGTTGTCGCCCTCGAAGGTGACGTAGACGTCGAGGTCCTGGTGCAGGCCCACCATGCGGTTCTCAGCGAGGAAGCCGGAGCCGCCGCAGGCCTCGCGCGCCTCCTGAATCGTGCTGAGCGCGTTCCAGGTGCTGAGGGGCTTCAGCGCCGCGGCGAGGGTCTCGAGGTCTTCGCGCTCTTCGGAGGTGTCGGTGCGGCCCGAGAAGACGCCGTCGAACTTCTTCAGCAGCTCGTCGTGGCTGAAGAACTGCGCGTAGTTCTGGGCGAGCAGGGGCAGCAGGCGCCGCTGGTGCTTGCCGTAGTCGAGCAGCACCACCTCTTCGGTGCCGGTGCCCGAGTCGAACTGGCGGCGCTGGTTCGCGTAGGTGAGCGCGATGTGCAGCGCGAGCGCGGTGCCTGTGGTGGCGGCGCCGTCGAGCGACACGCGACCCTGCACCAGCGCGCCGAGCATCGTGAAGAAGCGCCGCCCCGGGCTCGGGATGTCGGAGGTGTACGAGCCGTCCGCGGCGACCTGGCCGTAGCGGTCGAGCATGTTGAAGCGCGGCACGCGCACGTGGTCGAACGCGAGACGCCCGTTGTCGATGCCGTTGAGGCCGCCCTTGACGCCGTCGTCCTCGCTGATGATGCCGGGCAGCATGTTGCCCTCGTCGTCGCGGATCGGCACGAAGAAGCAGTGCACGCCGTAGTTGACGCCGCCGGTGATGAGCTGCGCGAAGACCGTCGCCGCCTTGCCGTGGAGCGCCGCGTTGCCGAGGTAGTCCTTGTACGCGCCGCGGAACGGCGTGTGGATCACGAACTCCTCGGTCTCGGGCTCGTAGGTCGCGGTCGTGCCGATGGCTGCGACATCCGATCCGTGCCCGGTCTCGGTCATCGCGAACGCTCCCGGGATCGAGAGGTCGAGGATGCCCGGCAGCCACTCTTCGTGATGCTTCTCTGTGCCGAGCTGGAACACCGCCGAGCCGAACAGGCCCCACTGCACGCCCGACTTGATCTGCAGGCTCGGGTCGGCCAGCACGAGTTCCTGGAAGCCGGCGAGGTTCGCGCCGTTGTCGTTGCGGCCGCCGTACTGCTCCGGCATCGCGCGCTGCGAGCCGCCGTGCTCGACGAGCAGGTGCAGCTGCGTGAGCACGCGCTCGCGGTGCTCGGCCATCGACTGGCCCTCGACGCGCCAGAACGCGGGGTCCTTGATCATCTCGCGGGCCTCACGGCGGGTGTCGCCCCACGTGCCGAGCAGCAGGTCGGTGACCGCGGCGATGTCGATGCGCGGATCGGATGCCTCGGCCGCCGTGTGCGGCGCGGTCGGGGCGCCGCCGGCGGGCGTGCGCTTGCTGGTGGCGGGCTTCTTGGTGCGGACGGCGGCGTCGGCCATGTGCATCACCTCTCGGTGCAATGGACAGAAGGAAGGTCACCTCGACCGTAGGACCCCCACAACCTCGCCTCAAAGCGACTGTTGAATGTCCACAACGCCAAGCCGAGACGGGTCGCGGGCGGGTTGTGCGAGACGCACAGGCGGGCGCCCGCAACGCGAGGCGCCCGCCTGGTTCGGTGGTGTCAGTTGGTGCGGGTGTGCGGGTTGGTCGTGTCGCCGTTCGTGCTTCCGAACGGGTTGGTGGTCTCGCCGTTGGTGCTTCCGTACGGGTTGGTGGTGTCGCCGTTCGTCTTGCCGAACGGGTTGATGACGGACCCGTTGGTCATGCCGTGGGGGTCGGTGGTGTACTCGCGAGGAGCCGCTGAGGCGGCGAGGGGCGCGCTGAGCAGCGCGACGAGGGAGCCGGCGGCGATGCCGGCGATCATCTTCTTCTTCATCGAGACAGTCCTTCGGTTGAGGGGAAGGTGCCGCTTCGGCACCCCCCCGCACGCTAGCGTGACGTTTCCGCGGCGCGGGAGGTTTATCCCCAGGCCGGCCATGGAATGCGCCGGACGATGGCGCGGTGTCGGCCGGTCGATCCACAATGGAGCCGATGACCTACCCGCGCGTGACGCTCGCAGCTTGGGGTCCGGACGACCTGCCACTCCTCGAGCGCGCCAATACACCAGAGATGACCGCGTACCTCGGAGGACCCGAGACGCCGGCGCAGCTCGAGGAGCGGCAGGCGCGCTACCTGCGGCTGGCGCAGGCAGGCGAGGCCGCGATGTACCGGATCGAGCTCGACGGCACGCCCGTCGGCGGCATCGGGTACTGGCAGGTCGAGCACGAGGGCGCGCCGGCGTGGGAGACCGGATGGAACGTGTTCCCGCAGTGGCAGGGACGGGGAATCGCCGGAGCGGCACTGCGGCTCGTCATCCGGCTCGTCGTCGCGCGCAGCGAGCGCACTCTGCTCGTCGCCTACCCGGGAGTCGACAATCCCGGCTCGAACGCGCTGTGCCGCACCGCGGGATTCGCGCATCGCGGATCGGCGAGCATGCCGTGGCGCGGCGGCGAGCTCGCCTTCAACATCTGGGTGCTCGACATGGCGCCGCTCGACCTCGACGGACGCGCACCCGACCTCGACGAGCGGTTCGACGAAGGCGTGCTCGACGAGAAGGTGTGGTGGCCGTACTACCTCGCGCACTGGTCGACGCGCGACCGCGCCGCGGCGAAGTACTCAGTCGCTCCCGAAGGGGTCGAACTGCGCATCGACGCGGACACGCCCGCGTGGTCGCCGGAGTTCGACGGCGGAAACCGCGTGTCTCACTTGCAGACCGGCCAGTTCTCGGGACCAGTGGGCGGTTCGACCGGGCAGCACCGCTTCCGCGACGGGCTCGTCGTGCGCGAGCCGCAGCCCGAGCGTCGGCTGCACCTCCCGCGGTTCGGAGTGGTCGAGGCGCGGATGGCCGCCGTGCGCCACCCGGACGCGATGGTGGCCTTCTGGCCGATCGGCTTCGAAGACCGCCCCGACGACTGCGGCGAGATCTGCATCGCCGAGATCTTCGGGTCCGAGATCGACGACACCGGCGGGTGGGTCGGTATCGGCGTGAAGGCCCAGCACGACCCGCGCCTGCGGCACGACTTCGAGAAGGTCCGCGTCGACGGCGACCTCACCGCGATGCACGACTACGCCGTCGAGTGGACGCCCGACGAGGTGCGGTTCTTCATCGACCACCGCTGGGTCAAGACCGTGCGCCAGACGATCGACTACCCGATGCAGCTCATGCTCGACGTCTACGAGTTCCCCCGCGCCGACGGCACGCGCGACACCGACGCACTCCCGCACGTGCTGCGGGTCGAGCGCGTGCGCACGTTCCCGCCGGCGTAACGTCCACCGCCGGCCGCCCGGTGCCCGGTGCCCGGTCGGGTATGCAGGGTCCTCAGCTGAGGACCCGGGCCGGGCCGGGCCGGGTATGCCGGTTCCTCAAATGAGGAACAGAGCCGGGATGAGGACCGACACGCGGATGCCGCTCCGCAACTCGGCACAGATCCTCAACTGAGGAACACTTCCGCCGTCAGAAGAGCCCGACGATGCGGCCGTCCTCGTCGACGTCGATCGTGTTGGCGGCGGGCACGGCCGGAAGGCCGGGCATCGTCATGATGTCGCCGCAGATCATCACGACGAACCGCGCGCCCGCGGCGAGGCGCACCTCGCGGATGTCGACGACGTGGCCGGTCGGCGCGCCGCGCAGCTTCGGGTCTGTCGAGAACGAGTACTGCGTCTTGGCGACGCACACCGGATAGCCGCCGTAGCCCTCGTCCTGCAGGCGCTTGATCTGCGCGCGCACGGCGGTCGACGCCGTCACCTCCGATGCGCCGTAGATGCGCGTCGCGATCGCGCTCATCTTGTGCCACAGCGTCGCGTCGTCGGGGTAGGTGAACCGGAGGGCGTCGGCGGGCTCGGCGCACAGCCGCACCACCTCGCGCGCGAGAGCCTCCGCCCCCGCACCGCCCTCGGCGAAGTGCCTCGCGACCACGGCCGTGACCCCGACCGCCTCCGACGCGGCGACGAGCGCCGCGATCTCGGCATCCGTGTCTTCGGCGCGATGGTTGATCGCGACCACAGCGGCGATCCCCCACGTCTCGCGCACGGTCGTGAGGTGCCGCACGAGGTTGGCGGTGCCGCGTTCGAGAGCGGCGACGTTCTCGTGCGGGAGGTCGGCGACGTCCACACCGCCGTGGTACTTCATCGCGCGCACGGTCGCGACCACGACGGCGACGTCCGGCCGGAGTCCGGTGGTGCGGCACAGGATGTCGACGAACTTCTCCGCGCCGAGATCGGCGCCGAATCCCGCCTCGGTGACGACGTAGTCGGCCATCCGCAGCGCGGAGTCGGTCGCGAGATACGAGTTGCAGCCGTGCGCGATGTTCGCGAAAGGTCCGCCGTGCACGAACGCCGGCGTGTGCTCGAGGGTCTGCACCAGGTTCGGTGCGAGGGCGTCGCGCAGGATCGCCGCCATCGCGCCGTGGGCCTGCAGGTCGCGCGCTCGGACGGGCCAGCGGTCGCGCGTATAGGCGACGACGATCTCGCCGAGGCGCTCTTTGAGGTCGGCGAGGTCGGTCGCGAGGCAGAAGATCGCCATCACCTCGCTGGCCACGACGATGTCGAAGCCGTCCTCCCGGGGATACCCGTTGGACGGACCGCCGAGCCCGATCACGGCGTCGCGCAGCGCGCGGTCGTTGACGTCGAGCACACGCCGCCAGGACACGCGGCGCACGTCGATGCCGAGCGCGTTGCCGTGGTGCACGTGGTTGTCGATGAGCGCCGCGAGCAGGTTCGTCGCGATCCCGATCGCCGAGAAGTCGCCGGTGAAGTGCAGGTTGATGTCTTCCATCGGCACGACCTGGGCGTACCCGCCGCCGGCGGCACCGCCCTTCATCCCGAACACCGGACCGAGGGCGGGCTCGCGCAGGCAGATCATGGCGCGTTCGCCGATGCGGGTGAGCGCGTCGCCCAGCCCGACCGTCGTGGTGGTCTTGCCCTCGCCGGCGGGCGTCGGCGACACCGCGGTCATCAGCACGAGCCGGCCGCGGGGTTTGCCGCACAGTGTCCGCAGGTGCCGCAGCGACACTTTCGCCTTGTACCGGCCGTACGGCTCCAGTTCTTCGTCGGGGATGCCGAGCCCCGCGGCGATCCGGCCGATCGGCCAGAGGTCGGCCTGCTGGGCGATCTCGATGTTGCTCGTGGCCACGCGCCGCTCCCGTCGCGGGCGCCGTCGCCCGCCGATGTCAGCCTAGGCGCGACCCCGCCCGTCGTCGCGGATGCGCACCGCGGGAGGCTGGTGCTGCTGCGGACCGCTCTCTACCGTGGAGCCATGGCGACAGCGGAGGTGCGCAGGGCCACAGTCGACGACGCCGAGCGCGTGGCCGCACTGCTGCATGACTTCAACACGGAGTTCGACACCGAGTCTCCCGGGCCGGTCGTACTGGCAGAACGCCTACGCGGCCTGCTGGCCGGGAAGCAGACGTTCGCGCTGCTGAGCGGGGACCCCGCGGTCGGGATCGCGCTCGTGACGCTGCGCCCCAACGTCTGGTACGAGGGGCCGGTGGCCCTGCTCGACGAGATGTACGTCGCGCCGCAGGCGCGCGGCGCCGGAATCGGCGGAGCGATCGTCGACCGCCTGATCGCGGACTGCCTCCGCGACGGCGTGTCGGCGATCGAGATCAACGTGGACGAAGGGGACGTCGACGCGCAGCGCTTCTACGCGCGCCACGGCTTCCACGGCTCCGACCCGGACACCGACGAGCGCGCGCTCTACTACTTCCAGGAGTTGTGACAGGCCGGCGCGACCCTGAGCGTGCCGTACACGGATGCCGCGCCGCGGCGTGCGGCGCGGCATCCGTGTCAGCGGGTCAGAGTGACAGCCCGTGGCCGAAGCGAAACAGCGGGTCGGCGGTGTCGAACGGGACGTCGGGACGGGATGCCTCGACCGCCGCCATCGACGACGGGATGTCGAACGGCAGTTTGCCCTGCGCGGGTGCCGCGCCGCTCAGCACGTCGAGCAGCGCCGCGCCGCTCGCACCCCAGTTGCCGACCACCGCGTGCGCGGTCTCGACGACGGGGCCGAGGAGCGCGGGGCGGTCGAGGAACACGTCGACCACCGTGGGCACCGCCGCGGCGATCTCGGCGATGCGGGCGAGCACATCGGCGGGGAACTCGAGCGAGCCGGCGTGGAAGAAGTTCTCGAACGTCGTCTCGCGCTGCTCGAACGGCGCCTGCAGGCGCAGGATCGCAACATCCGCCTCGGCGGGCGACGCGACGATCTCGCCGTACGCCGCCGCGATCGCGGGCGCGATGCCCTCGACGTAGAGCTTCGCCCCGCGCGCGAACGGCAGCACCGTGCGATTGGACAGCACCGTGCGGTTGGACAGCACCGTGCGGTTCGACAGCACGGTGATCGACGCGCGCTGCGCGGCGTCGCCTTCGGCGCGGAACTGCGCCGAACCGACGATCGTGTCCGCCGCTTCGGCGTCGACGTACGCGTTCTCGAACAGGCCGAGGGCGAACTTCTCGCGCAGCAGGCGACGCGCCGACACGTCGAGGCGCTCCTCCGCGATGCGGCCGTCGGCGACGAGCTCGAGCAGCAGCTCGGGGCACGCCTCGCCGCCGAACTGGTCGGCTCCGGCATCCAGGATCTTCTCCATGCGCTCCGCCGGCGTGAGGTGCTCGACGCCCCACGCCCGGGCCGGGAACGGCTGGCCGAAGATCGCGGCGTCGTTCACGAGGCCCCAGTCGGTGCACACGATGCCGTCGAAGCCGTAGCGCTCGCGCAGCAGCCCGGTGAGCACCGACTTGTTGAAGCCGAAGCCGACCTCCTCGTACTCGGTGCCGACCGGCATGCCGTAGTACGGCATGACCTGGCGGACGCCCGCCTCGAACGCCGCCTCGAACGGCTTGAGGTGCAGCTCGAACTGCCCGCCCGGGTAGACCTGCTCGCGCCCGTAGGCGAAGTGCGGGTCTTCGCCGTCCTTCTGCGGGCCGCCGCCGGGGAAGTGCTTGACCATGGCCGACACCGCACCGGGACCGAACGACTCGCCGTTCTGGAACCCGCGGATGTACGCGGCGCCGAGCTCGCCCGACAGCTCCGCGTCCTCGCCGAAGGTCTGCAGTGCCCGCGACCAGCGGGGCTCGGTCGCGAGGTCGACCTGCGGGTGCAGCGCTACGCGGATGCCGACCGCGGTGTACTCCTGGCGCGCGATGTCGCCGAACCGCTCGACGAGCGCCGCGTCGCGCGTCGCGGCGAGGCCGAGAGCGTCGGGCCACTGCGAGAACGGGCCCGCGAGCATCGCCGCGCCGGGATTCTCGGTGAACGAGTGGCGCGGATCGGTCGAGATCGTCACGGGAATGCCGAGGCGGGTGGATGCCGCGAGCTCCTGCAGCTTGTTGTGCCAGCGGGCGATCGCACCTGCGGTCGGCGCGACACCGAGCAGGTTGAAGTGGGTCATGCGCTTCTCGACCACGTACTCGCGGTTCGACGGCAGCCCGAACACCGGGTCGGCCTCGGCGAGCTCGCCGTCCTCGCCCATGGTGATCATGGTCTGGAAGAAGAGGCCCGCCTTCTCCTCCACGGTCATCGCGGCGAGCAGCAGCTCGACGCGCTCGTCGACGGGCAGGCTCGCGTCGAGCCACGGCCGGCTCTCAGCGGATGCCTCGGCCGAGGCTGGGCCCACGCGCCCGGAGGCTCCGGGCGACGCGCCAGCAGCGCCTGGAGGGGGCGTGGGGACCGTGATCGTTGTGTCAGTCACTTCACTCCCTTGATGCGGTAGACGAGGATCGCGCCGGCGAGGGCGACGAGCGCGCCGAAGAGGTAATACGTGGTGTAGCCGCCGAGCGAGGTGGTGGCGCCGATCGCGATGATTCCGGGCGCGATGGCGGGGGCGATCGACTGCGGCAGCGCGTTGGCGATGTTGAGCACGCCGAGGTCCTTCGCGGTGTCGTCGGGGTTCGGCAGCACCTCGGTCGCGAGGGCGAGGTCGACCGACAGGAACGAGCCGGCGCCGAGGCCGATGATCGCCTGGGCGACGAGGACGACGGCGATGCTCGGCGCGAACGCGAGGGTCACGAGCCCGATCACCATGATGATGCCGGCGAGCGCCACGAACGGGCGGCGCTTGCCGATCTTGTCGGACAGCACGCCGCCGAGCGGGCCGGAGATCGCCATGGCGAGCATGGACGCGAGGTTGGCGACGAGGATCGTGGAGATCGCGGTCTGCTCGTCGAGACCGAACTTCTCGGTGAGGTAGAAGGGCAGGAAGGTCGCGATGCCGGCGTAGCCGAACATCACGAGGAACTTGGTGAGCCAAGTCCAGCCGAAGTCGGGGTGCTTCCGCGGGTTGAAGACGAACGAGCCGAAGAACTGGCCGACGGTGAACTTGTGCGCCGGCTTCTCGTCGAGACGGCGGTCCTTCAGGACGAGGACGAACAGCACCGAGAGCACGGTGGCGATGGCGGCCGGCACCACGAAGCGCGCGAAGTCGTCCGACAGGAAGTTCACCAGGAACGAGCCCGCGAGGATGCCGAGGGGCGTGGTCAGCCCGATGATGCCCGACACCTTGCCGCGGCCGCTGACCGGCACCTGGTCGGGCAGCGTCGCGTTGGCCGCCGCCAGGACCGCGTTCATCGAGGTCTGCACCAGGCACCAGGCGATGAGGACGACCCAGACCGAGTTCGCGACGCCGATGAGGGCGAACCCGCCGAGTCCGACGAGCGTGCCGCCCAGGATCCAGGGCCGACGCATGCCGAAGCGCGACGTCGTGCGGTCGGACAGGCGGCCGGCGAGCGGGTTCGCGATGAGGGCGAACAGCGCGCCGACACCCATGATCAGGCCGAGCTGCGCCGTAGCCTCTTCGGGCGTGGCGGTGATGTGCTGCACCTTGAACGCCATCGACACGAGCACCGGCGTGAGCAGCGCGAGATAGACGCCGAAGTTGACGGCGGCAAGGCCGGGTGTGTAGCCGCGCGGGGTCTTGTCGGGCGTGGTGCCGGGGGCCTTGAAGCCGGTCGTGCCGGCGGCCGCGATCGTCGCGGCGGGCGACAGCTCTGTCATCGGAGTCCTTTCTCGGGTACGACGCGCATCGGCTCCGACGCGCGTCACTGGACGACGATACATGAATCTCGACCGATTGGTAACTGAAACTAGACCGAATGGTAAGTCGGCGTCGATAGGATGAATGCACAACGGCGAGACGCGGAGAGGCGGTGCCACGACGTGACCATCACTGCGGCGCCGGGCGCCATCCGCACCGCGCGCACCGAGCGGACGCGAGCCGCCATCGTGGCCGCGGCGCACGAGGCTTTCGTGACGCGGGGGTACCGCGCCACCTCGCTCCGCGATGTCGCCGCCGCCGCAGGCATCAGCCACCCGGGACTCCTCCGCCATTTCGCGACCAAGGACGAGGTGCTCGCCGCCGTCGTGGATCTCTTCGAGCGCGACAACGAGCGGGAGCTGCTCGAGCGGATGGCAGCGGAAGACCCGGGAACCCTCGCGTACAGCGAAGTCGCACGGCGCAACGAGACCGTGCCCGGGTACCTCGCGCTGTTCGCGGCGCTGACGGGCGAGGCATCCACCCCTCGCCATCCCGCGCACCGGATCATGCGCGACCGCTACGCGCGCCTGCGCGACCAGTCGACCGACGCGATCGAGGAAGCCATCGCTCAAGACACGGTCGCCGCCGACCGCGACCCGGCGGGCGAGGCGGTGCGCGTCGCCGCCGCGTGGGACGGGTTACAGCTGCTGGCACAGTACCTGCCCGATCGCGTCGACATCGTCGGGGCACTGGAGACCCACGAGGGATCACTCGCCCTCCCCGTCGGCTGGCGCGAGCCCGACGGACCTGCCCCGACCGACACCCCGGCCCCGGTGCCGTCCATGCCCACGTTCATGCCGGCCGACACGGAATCGCCGCTGGGCTACCGGGTCGGGCGCGAGCGCCGCGGCCTCATCCTCGACGGCGCGACCGCACTCTTCGCCGAGGAGGGGTACGGGGACACCAGCCTCCGCGACATCGCGGAGCGCGTCGGCGTCTCGAAGTCGACGCTGCTGCACTATTACGGCTCGAAGGAGGAGCTGCTCAGCGCCGTGCTCAGCCACCGCGATCGCCTCATCGAGTCGCGCGACTCGTATGCGCCCGCCGACCGCGCGGCCGACGAGCTGCGAGCCCTCTCTCGCGGCGCGACGGAGAACGCCGCGAAGGCGCCGGGTCTCATCGAGGTGTACGCGGTGCTCTCGTGCGAGGCCGTGCCGGCCGACCACCCGGCGCATGCGTACTTCGAGGAACGCTTCCGCGGGGTCGTCGACCACTTCGCGGCGCTGTTCCGCGCGGCTCAGGAGGACGGCGATCTGCCCGTACACCGCGATCCCGAGTTCGAGGCGGTCTGGCTCACCGCGCTGTGGGACGGGCTGCAGTACCAGTGGCTCTACGACCGCGACGCGGTGGATGTCGCAGCCCACCTCGACGCCCACCTCGACGACGTGCTGCCGCCGGCCTGACGGGGCGGCGCGCGACCCGGGCGTGCGAAAAGACACGGGTGCCTGGGACCAGCACCGCCGACGCCGGCGTGGCAGCGGATGCCCGGGCGAGACGGCCACTTCACCGGCCAGGTGCGGTTCATCACGGCGGGCGGTTGCGAGCTGAGGACCGGCGGCCCAGGTCAGGCGGCGGCGATCACCCCGAGCACGGCCTCGCCGTACGCCTCGCGCTTCTTGGCGCCGATGCCGGAGACGCCGTCGAGGTCGGCGAGGCTGCCGGGGCGGCGCTCGGCGAGGGCGCGCAGCGTGGCGTCGCCGAAGACGATGTAGGCGGGCACACCCAGCTCCTTCGCGACGCCGGCGCGCCAGGCGCGCAGCGCCTCGAACAGGCCGAGGTTCACCGGGTCGAGGTTCTCGGGAGCCGTGCTCTTGCGCACGCGGGCGACCCCGCCCGACCGGCCCATGACGTCGCGGCGCAGCGGCACCGGAGTCTCACCGCGCAGCACGCCGCCGGCAGGCTCACCCAGGGCGAGCGTGCCGTACTCGCCGCGGGCGACCAGGATGCCGCGGGCCAGCAGCTGCCGGATGACACTGCGCCAGTCCTGCTCGCTGAGGTCGGCGCCCAGGCCGTAGGTCGCGAGCTTGTCGTGCCCCTGCTGGCGGACCCGGTCGGTGGACCCACCGCGCAGGATGTCGATCAGGTGACCGGCGCCGAACGCCTGGCCGCGCTCGCGCTGCAGCCGCACGATGGTCGACAGCAGCTTCTGCGCCGGCACGAGGCCGTCCCAGGTCTCGGGTGCTTCCAGGCACGTATCGCAGTTGCCGCACGGGCCGGACGCCTCGCCGAAGTAGTCGAGCAGGTTCTGGCGGCGGCATCCGATCGTCTCGCACAGGGCCAGCATGGCGTCGAGATGCTGCCCGAGACGGGTCTTGAAGGCGCGATCGCCGGGCGACTGGTCGATCATGCGGCGCTGCTGCACGACGTCGCCGAGTCCGTAGGCCATCCAGGCGACGGATGCCTCGCCGTCGCGGCCCGCGCGACCTGTCTCCTGGTAGTACCCCTCGACCGACTTCGGCAGGTCGATGTGCGCGACGAACCGGACGTCCGGCTTGTCGATGCCCATGCCGAACGCGATGGTCGCGACCATGACGACGCCGTCCTCGCGGAGGAACCGGGACTGGTTCGCGGCTCGCGTCTCGGCCGGAAGCCCTGCGTGATACGGCAGCGCGTCGATCCCCTGGGCCGAGAGGAACTCGGCCGTCTGCTCGACCGACTTGCGGCTCAGCGCGTAGACGATGCCGGCCGACCCCACGCCCTGCGACCGGATGAAGGCGACGAGCTGGCGGCGCGGGTCGGACTTCGCCTCGATGCGGTACTGGATGTTGGGCCGGTCGAAGCTCGACACGAAATGCAGCGCGTTCGGCAACTGCAGCCGTTCGGTCATCTCGCGGTGGGTCGCGGGCGTCGCGGTGGCGGTGAGGGCGAGGCGCGGCACGCCGGGGAATCGCTCGGCGAGCGCGCCCAGCGCGAGGTAGTCGGGCCGGAAGTCGTGGCCCCACTGCGACACGCAGTGCGCCTCGTCGATCGCGATGACACTGAGCTTTCCGCGCGCCAGGAACCGCAGCGTGGTCTCGGTGTTCAGCCGCTCGGGCGCGACGTACAGGAGGTCGAGCTCGCCGGCGAGGTACGCGCGTTCGACGGCGGCGCGCTCGGGCGGCGCCTGCGTGGAGTTGAGGTAGGCGGCGCGCACGCCGTTCGCGACGAGCGCGTCGACCTGGTCGTGCATCAGGGCGATCAGCGGGCTCACGACGAGCCCCGTGCCCGGGCGCACCAGTGCCGGCACCTGGTAGCAGACGCTCTTGCCGCCGCCGGTGGGCATGAGCACCACGGCGTCGCCGCCGGAGACGACCTGATCGACGATCGCGGCCTGCTCACCGCGGAATGCGTCGAACCCGTAGACCTCTCGGAGCACGGTGCGCGGGTCGGCACCGGTGAAGTCGCGCCGCGGACCGGCACCGGCGAACGGGTCGAGGTTGGTCGACGACCCTCCCTGCGGGTCGGGCGGCGGCTGCCAGCCGTCCTCCGGGGGCGCCCACGCGTCGTCCGGCGGCGGGGCGTCACCGAACTCGGAAGGCAGGAGGCCGGGCTCCCACGCGAGGTCGGCGTAGGGGTCGCCCTGCGGGATGGTCACCCGTCCCAGCGTAGCCGCGGCATCCGACGCCGTCCTCGCCACGAGAGCTCCGGCGGAGAACCCCGCGGCGTTCCGACCGGCGGCCCGGCTGGGGAGGAGCCGCTCGCCCGGCGGCGTACTCAACCGAGGAGCTCGCCGCGACGCCGGACCGAATCGGCGATCCTCAATTGAGGAACTGAGCCCGGATGCGGAACGAAACGCGCGGCATGTTCCGCATCTCGGCGCAGAGCCTCAGCTGAGGAACGCCCGTCGCTCAGGACCACTTGGCGGCGATGGCGGCGATGACCGTGAGGTTGCGGTTGGTCGCGACGCCGAGCAGCTTCGCCGCCCCGAGCGGATCGACGCTGCCGGCGTCATACCCGGGCCCGAGCAGGGCGTGCGCGACGCGGCCCCGCACCACCATGCCGCCGACCGGCGTGGCGAGCGCTTCGACTCGGGCCACGACGTCGGGGGGCAGCTCCTCCTTGAGCAAATAGACATAGTGCCGCTGGAGCCCCGGGCGTTCGGCGCTGAGCTCCGCCGCCTCGCGCGCGATCGCGGCGATCTCCGCGGTGATGAACACCATGGTCGGCACCTCGAAGCCGCGGTCGGCGGCGAAGGCATCCTCGAGCGCCTTCTCGATCTTCGCCCGCGAACGCATCGCCGTCGTGAACCTCACGTTGCCGGTGTTGATGTGCGTCTCGACATCGGTGAACCCGAGGCTCTCGACAACCCGCCGGATGTCCTCCTTCGCGAACTTCCGCACGGCGCCGAGGTTGATCGCGCGCAGGAACGCCACGTAGGTCGGCATTACGCCATCATCCCGGATGCCCCGCATCGGCGCCGCACCCGTGCTCCAGGGATCCCGTGGAGAGGTGGCGGCGGATCCGTTATCGTCTTCGTCATGCAATGCCTGTGACCCGCCTTCGTCACCATCCCGTCCGTCGCGATCCGCGCGGACATGATCCGGACGCCCCCACGCCCCACTCGTCGCTTCGCGCTGCGCGCAGCTGCGGCAGGGTGAGCCCACAGTCCGGCGTCCTTGAAAGGCACCCCATGCTCTCCTCCACGTCCCTGCCGCTGCGCGGCAAGACCGCCCTCGTCACCGGTGTGTCACGCCGGCGCGGCATCGGCTACGCCGTCGCGACGCAGTTCGCACGGCTGGGCGCCGACGTCTTCCTCCACCACTTTCGCCCGCATGACACGCGCCTCCCTTGGGGCGGCGACGACCTCGACGCCGTGCGCGAGGGTCTGCGCGCCGAGCTCACCCCCGGCGCGCAGCTCGGCGACATCAGTGCCGACCTGCGGGAGGCGGCATCCGTCCCCCTCGTCGTCGACGCGGCGCGGGCCCTCACCGGCCGGCTCGACATCCTGGTGTGCAACCACGCGCAGTCGGGCGACGACGGGTCGATCCTCGACATGACCGCCGAGCGACTGGACGCGTTCTGGCAGACCAATGCCCGTTCGACGATCCTCCTCACCCGCGAGTTCGCCGCGCTGCACGCCGGCGACGCGATCGCCGCCCGGCCCGGTGAGCGCGCGGAGCGTCGCGGCCCGTTCGCCGAGCCGGTCGGGCGGGTGTTCTGGATGACGTCGGGGCAGATCCACGGCCCGATGCGCGGCGAGGTCGCGTACGCGACGAGTAAGGCGGCGCTCGCGGGCATCACGAAGACCGTGGCGGCGGAGCTGCTCGATCTCGGGATCATCCTCAACACGATCGATCCAGGCCCCGTCAACACCGGCTACCTCGACCCGGAGACGACCGACCGGCCGCTCGAGGAGATCGAGGAGTGGATGCGGGCGACCCCGTTCGGCCGCTACGGCGAGCCCGCCGATCCCGCCCGCCTCATCGGCTGGCTGGCGACCCCGGAAGGCTCATGGGTGGTCGGCCAGGTGCTGACCTCGGACGGCGGCTTCGGCCTGGGCTGAGCACCCCGCATCCGGCCCCCGGCATCCGGCAACCGGACCGCGCGGCCGCGGGGGCGTCGCCGGGGCTACAGCCGGACGACCTCGGTCACGCGCACCACGGCGGTGCCGGACTCCTCCGAGGCCGCCAGGTCGACGACGGCGTGGATGCGCCAGTCGTGGTCGCCGGCCGGGTCGTCGATCGTCTGCTCGACGCGCCAGACACCGGATGCCGCGGCATCCGTCTCGTCCACCGTGACGAGTCGCGGCGACCGGGCCGCTCCGCCCGTGAGCATCTCGTCGTGGTCGTCGAAGTAGGCGTCGAGCGCGGCGGGCCAGTCGACGTCGGGGTCGAGCTCGGTGAGCTCGTCGTCACGCTGCAGCGCGGCGAGCTGGATGCGGCGGAACAGCTCGTTGCGCACCAGCACGCCGAACGCGCGCCGGTTCGTGAGCACCGACGGCGGAGCGGGCGGCACGACCGGGGCCGACGGGTCGGCGACGGGGTTCACCAGCGCCTCCCACTCGTCGACGAGGCTCGAGTCGACCTGGCGCACCACCTCGCCGAGCCACGCGACGAGGTCGTGCAGGTCTTCGGTCTGCGCCTCGGCGGGCACCGTCTGGCGGATGGCGCGGTACGCGTCCGACAGGTACCGCAGCACGAGCCCCTCGCTGCGGGACAGCTGGTACAGCGAGATGAGCTCCGAGAACGACAGCGCCCGCTCGAACATGTCCCGCACCACAGACTTGGGCGAGAGCT
This sequence comes from Microbacterium sp. B35-04, assembly GCF_010634885.1. Taxonomy (NCBI): domain Bacteria; kingdom Bacillati; phylum Actinomycetota; class Actinomycetes; order Micrococcales; family Microbacteriaceae; genus Microbacterium; species Microbacterium sp. B35-04. Next base: position 43,598 of record NZ_MWLP01000003.1, read on the forward strand.
CGAAGTCGCGGATCCACGGCTGGCTCGACGCGAACACCTCGTATGCCTGCGTCAGCAGCTCCTCGAGCGGCTTCGGGTAGGTGACGTCCTCGAGCAGCGCCATGCGCTCGTCGTACTCGAGGCCGTCCTGCTTCATGCGGGCGACCGCCTCGCCGCGCGCCTTGTACTCCTGCTGCGACAGGATCTGGCGCGGGTCGTCGAGCGTCGCCTCGATGACGCTCACCACGTCGAGCGCGTAGTGGCCGGTGCCGACGCCGCCTGCAGAACTCCACCGATTCGCGTCGATCGAGCCGAGATCGGCCGAATCCCGCTCCAGACCGCCCGAATCCGTGGAGTTCTGCCGGGCAGCCGGCGGATCCTCGGGGTCCAGCAGGCCGATCGCCGCGAGCGCGAACGGCGACAGGGGCTGGTTGAGCGCGAAGTTCGGCTGCAGATCGACGGTGAGACGGATCTGACTCCGGATGCTCCCCACGCCCGCAGCGTCCGGATTCTGGCTGCGGTCGATCTCGACCACCTCGGCGGCCAGCAGCGTGCGGAAGATCGCGATCGCCCGGCGTGCGAGCTCGTAGCGCCGCGGGCGCGGCTCGTGGTTGTCGAAGACGAGCGAGCGCACGTGCTCGAACACGTCGCCGCCGCGGCCGATGACGTTGATGAGCATCGCCGCGGTCAGCGACAGCTGCGGCACGAGCGGCTCGGGCTCTGCCTCGACGAGACGCTCGAACGATCCGAGACCCCAGTTGACGACGCCCGTCGGCGCCTTCTTGCGCACGATCTTCTTGCGCTTCGCGGCGTCGTCTCCGGCCTTGCGGAGTGCCGCCTCATTCTCGATCTCCCACTCGGGTGCCATCACGACGACGGTGCCCGAGGTGTCGTAACCGGCGCGGCCCGCGCGGCCGGAGATCTGGTGGAACTCGCGCGCCGAGAGCTGGCGCATCTTCGTGCCGTCGTACTTCGAGAGCGCCGTGATCATCACCGTGCGGATGGGCACGTTGATGCCGACGCCGAGGGTGTCGGTGCCGCAGATCACGCGCAGCAGTCCGCGCTGCGCGAGCGTCTCGACGAGGCGCCGGTAGCGCGGCAGCATGCCGGCGTGGTGCACGCCGATGCCCGCTCGCACGTACCGCGACAGGATGCGACCGAACGCCGTCGTGAAGCGGAACCCGCCGATCGCCTCGGCGATGGCATCCCGCTGCTCCCGCGACACGATGCGGATCGACGACAGCGCCTGAGCCCGCTCCATCGCGGCGGCCTGCGAGAAATGCACGATGTACACCGGCGCCTCGCCGGTCTGCAGCAGCTCCTCGACCGTCTCGTGCACCGGGGTGCGGGCGTAGGAGAAGTGCAGCGGCACCGGACGGTCGACCCCGGTGATCCGCGAGACGGTCCGACCGGTGCGGCGCTCGAGGTCCTCGGCGATCGCGGTGACGTCGCCGAGCGTCGCCGACATGAGCACGAACTGGGCGCGTGGCAGAAGCAGCAGCGGCACCTGCCACGCCCACCCGCGCTCGGGATCGCCGTAGTAGTGGAACTCGTCCATCACGACCTGGTCGACGCCGGCTCCGGCGCCCTGGCGCAGTGCGATGTTCGCGAGGATCTCGGCGGTGCAGCAGACGATGGGCGCATCCGGATTCACCGACGAGTCGCCGGTGACCATGCCGACGTTCGCCGCGCCGAAGATGTCTACGAGCGCGAAGAACTTCTCGCTGACCAGCGCCTTGATCGGCGCCGTGTAATAAGTGCGTCCGCCGCGCGCCACGCACGCGGCGTGCGCGGCGACGGCCACCAGCGACTTGCCCGTGCCCGTCGGCGTCGACAGGATCACGTGCGAGCCCGACACGATCTCGATGACCGCCTCGTCCTGCGCGGGGTACAGGGCGAAACCCTCATCGGCCGCCCACTCGACGAACGCGTCGTAGAGCGCGTCGGCGTCGGGTGATCCGGATCCGGATGCCGCAGCCGCGGTCGCGATGGTGTCGAGGAGCGTCACCGTCCGAGTCTGCCAGGTCGCGGCATCCGCGCCCGTGTCACGAAGTCCGCCGAAGCGGGCCCGTTCGGGGACGCGGAGACGAGGGACGCCGCCACTCGGGAAGCGGTGGCGGCGCCCGACGACTCAGACGAAGGCGGATGCTGCGGCGCTGCCGCCGCAGCTCGTTCAGCGTCCCAACTGCTCGAGGATGACGTCGGTGTAGGCGGCGTACCCCTCGTACGTCGGGTGGAGGTAGCCCGCCGGGTCGCCGACCGGGTCGGTTCCGAACCACGGATCGCTGGGCACACCCGGCACGAGCTGCACGCCGTGCCCCGCGAAGGCGTCGACCACGTCCACGTAGACGACATCGACACCACCGGCAGCAGCGGTGGCGACGGCGGCCTGGATGGCGGTGTTGAGCGCGTCGGTCGCACCATTCACCGCGGCGACGAGCGCGGCGAGCTGAGCGAACTGCGGTAGGCCCGGCGGCGACTCGAGCAGATACGGGTAGCCGGTGACGACGATCGTCGCGTCCGGCGCGCGTTCGGCGATCGCGCCGATCAGGGACGTGAGCGGAGCGACGATCCCCGGTGCCGAGGTGACGGCGCTCTGGATCGCGGTGAGGCAGGGCGCTGGATCTCCGCCGGCAGCGGCGATCGAGCAGGTCGCGTAGACCTGATCCAGACCGAGGTCGTTCGCGCCGACAGTGAGCGTCACGACAGTCGTCCCGCGGTTCAGCTGCGACAGCTGAGACATGGTGTCCGCGATCGTCGCGCCGCTGCACGCGGCGTTGCGCAGCAGGTTGAACTTGGGCTCCTCATCGAGCTGCGCCGCGTAGCCGCCGTCGGTCCGGACGCATTCGTCCAGCGGGGCGCCACCGCCTTGGCCCGCGGCGATCGAGTCGCCGAGAGCGACGTGCTTGGCGACCATGAGCGGTGAGGCCATGGCGGGCCCGGCCGCACCGGCTGCGAGCATGCCCGCTCCGAGTGCGACGGCCGCGAGCGCGGCCAGTAGACGTCGTTTCATGATTCCCCTTCGATTCCCTGACAGGATCGATTCCCCCGAATCGAACCGCGCACACCGCGGATGATGCCGACGATAGACCTGTGGCATCCGTCCCGCCAGGGGTGCGCGTGCACTCCCGCTGGCGGAATCACGCGGCGGGCCCGTACGTTGAGAGCGACGACGGAAGGATTACTGTGACCGACACTGACGCGCAGCCCCTCGTGACGCGCAATGAAGACGACCGCCGCTACGAGGTGCACGTCGACGGCGTGCTCGCGGGATTCACCGTGTTCCGCGCCGACGCGCGCGGACGCCTGCATTTTCCGCACACCGAGGTCGACCCGGCCTTCCGCGGCCGCGGCCTCGCCCAGGCAGTCGTGGGCGAGGCGATGACGGATGCCGCGCGCCGCGGTGAGACCGTCGTGCCGCATTGCCCTGTGGTGGCGAAGTATCTGCACGAGCACGAGGTTCCCGGGCTCACCGTCGAGTGGCCCGACCAGCCGCACCCCGAGTGAGAACGGCGTCGCCATGACCCGGCTCGACGCCGACGACGCGGTCGCCACCGAATCGGCGGTGGAATGCGCGGGCCCTCGAACACTGCTGATCGAGACGCGCGAGGTGCCGCTCGGCGGGGTGCGCGCGATGTCGGTGCACCGCTCGCTGCCGCAGCGTGATCTGCCGCTCGTGGGCGCGTGGTGCTTCCTCGACCGGTTCGGACCGCAGCAGACGCGCATGCGCGTCGAGCCGCATCCCCACATCGGACTGCAGACCGTCACCTGGCCGTACGAGGGCGAAGTGCGCCACCGCGACTCGGTCGGCAGCGATGTCGTCGTCCGCCGGGGCGCGCTCAACCTCATGACCAGCGGCGCCGGGATCGCTCACTCCGAGTACTCGCTGGGCGAGGATGCCGCTCCCTTGGACGCCCTGCAGCTCTGGGTCGCCCTGCCCGAGGTGCGGCGTCACGGCGGCCCTGCCTTCGAGCAGCACGCGGTGCTCCCCGAGGTGACGCTGCCCGCGGTGGCCGGGACGGCAGGCGCAGCGACCGTCGTGCTCGGCGAACTGGCCGGGGTCGCCTCGCCCGCGACCGTCTATACGCCGATCGTCGGTGCCGAGGTGCGGATCCCCGCCGGCGCGACGGTGCACGTGCCACTGAATCCTGCATGGGAGCACGCCCTGGTCGCGGTGTACGGCGAGGCGGCGATCGCGGGCGAGGAGGGGATCGCCGACGCGGTCGCGCTCGACGCCGCCCACCTCATGTATCTCGGCACCCGCCGCGAGGACGTCGTGATCTCGAGCGCCGCGGGCGCGACGCTCTTCCTCCTCGGCGGCGAGCCGTTCGAGGACGACGTCGTGATGTGGTGGAACTTCGTCGGCCGCTCCCACGAAGAGATCGTCGAGGCGCGAGAGGCCTGGGAGTCCGGAGCCGAGCGCTTCGGTCACGTCGTCGACCACGGCGACGAGCGCATCCCCGCCCCGCCGATGCCCGCCGTCCGGCTCACGCGCCGTCGCCGCCGGCTCTAGCCGACCCGTCCGGGGGTCGCGCCCGCGGCGCCCGCCCGCGCCGCGGCCCCCCAACGCCCGCTTGCGCGGGTCCCGCACACGCAAGAGGCGCCCGGGCCGAAACCCGGGCGCCTCTCCTTGCTGGAACGGTTACGGTACGTCGACCGAGACGACGGTGCGCACCTGCGAGTCGCCGTAGCGGACGACGCCGAGGTAGTTGCCGCTCTCGAGGCCCGACCACGACAGGTTGAACTCCGTCGGGGTCGCCTCGGTCACCGGCAGCGGGCTCGGGGCTGCGGTGAGCGATCCGAGTCCGCCCGGCGTGACGACGGCCGACGTGGCCTGCCAGGTGAACGGCTTCGTGTAGGAGTACACGTGAGCCTCGACGAGGTAGTAGCCCGGAGTCGGCGCGATGAGCTGCACCGCCTCATCGGCCGCGGAGGACGCGGACTGCCAGCGCTCGTAGTACCGCAGGTCGGTCGGGCTGACCACGCGGTAGACCGAGAGGTCGAGGTCCGAGTTGGTGTCGTCGGACGAGTCGAGCGCGAAGCGCGCCAGCTCGGTTCCGGCGGTCACCTGGACCACCTCGTACGAGTACCCCTCGTCCGCGGCGCCGGTCGTCTCGGTGCCGTCGATCAGCACGTCCTCGGCCGCGAGGCCGGCGACGTTCAGCGCCAGTTCGCCGGTCAGACCGGGGGTGATCTCGATGTCGACGCTGCCGTCGGCACCACTGCCCTCGACGTCGGCCGGAGCCGCTGCCGTGACCGGGAACACCGCGATCGGCGACCGCACCTCAGTGGCGCCCGACGTCCAGGTGAGGAACCCGGTGGTCCACTTCTCGACGGCGGCGTCGGTCTTGGTGAGCGACACCGTGAACGACTTGGTCTCGCCCGCTGCGTCGAAGGTCAGCGTGCTGGGCTCGACGGTGACGTCCATGCCCGGAACCTCGGCCGTCGCGGTGAACGTGCCTGCCTGCGTCGAGGTGACCGAGCGGGTCACCGTCTGCGGGCCGGGGAACGTGCCGACGCCGATCGATGCGAGGTTGAGATCGCTCGGGTCGCTCGGGTCGACGTCCTCGAACAGGTCGTCGCCGAGTGCACCCTCGAGGTACGACGCCCAGTCCTCGGCACCGTTGAGGTACAGCAGGCCCGGGTTGAAGTACTTCGTGGGGTCGACGTGACCGGCGCCCTGCGCGAACGGGTCGGTGTTCTCAGAGCCGTCGGCGTTGACCGTGTTGTAGGCGGTCGTCATGAGCGCCGACTTGACCTCGGCGGGCGCGGCCAGCGGCTTCTCGCCGAGGTAGAGCGCACCGAGACCGGCGACCTGCGGCGACGACATCGAGGTGCCCGACTTGAAGCCGAACGTCGGCGCCTCCTGCGGACCGTTGTGGGTCGCCGCGAGGATCGCGACACCGGGAGCCGAGACGTCGGGCTTGATGACGTCCGCGCCGTCGGCGAGCATCGGGCCACGGCTCGAGAAGCCGGCGACCTGCGGGGTGGGCGTCACCTTGCCGGTGACGTTGTCACCGACGAGCGTCGCGGTGGCCCCGGCCGTCTTGCGCACGTAGTCGAGCAGCGCCGTGCGGTACTGCGCGTCGATGTGCACGGTCGGCACCGAGTGGAAGTCGTTGTCGAGCGAGCCCGGCGTCACGTTCACGAGGATCATGCCGGTACCGCCCGCAGCGGCCACTTCCTGCGACTTCTCCACGCGTGCGTTGGTGCCGCGATCGCAGACCACGAACTTGCCGGCGACCTTGGCCGGGTCGAGCGTTCCGAGGAAGCAGAGCGCCGCCTCATTGGGAGCGGCTCCCGCCTTCGCGACGTCGCCCGCGTACACGACCGGACCGGTGAGGCTCTGTCCGAACGGGACGCTCACCGATGCGCCGGCGGCCTGGAAGCCGTTCGGCAGCTGGACGGTGCCCTCGTAGGTCGGGATGGTGGATGCCGCGACCGTGGTGTACCACGGCGAGGCGTGGTCGGCCGTGACGGCACCAGGACCGTCGTTGCCTGCGCTCACCGCGACGAACACGCCGGCGGCGGCCGCGTTGAAGAACGAGATGTCTTCGGGCTGGAGCACGGTCTTGGCCGAGCCGCCGCCGATCGAGTAGTTGATCACGTCGACGCCGTCGGCGACCGCCGTGTCGATCGCGCCGAGCAGGTCGCTCAGGGCGCAGATGTCGTCGGTGGTGACGAGGTCGTCGGGGCCGACGTAGCAGGCCTTGTACGACGCGACCTTGGCCGCGGGCGCGACGCCCGAGACCTCGCCGAAGCCGATGCCCTCGACCGATGCGGCCACGCCGAAGTTGCCGGCCGCGGTGCTGGCGGTGTGCGAACCGTGGCCGTCGCCGTCACGCGGCGACAGGAAGTCGTAGCTGAAGTCGAAACCGGCAGCCGCCGCACCTTCGGCGAAGTACTGCGCGCCGATGAGCTTGGTGTTGTAGAGATCCTTCGTCCAGCCCTGGTCCTCCGCAGCAACACGACGGGCGCGGTACTCGTTGCCGTCGGCCTTGGCGAAGACGACCTGGTCGCGGTTGACATACGGCGCGGCGCCGGCCTTGCCGGTGAGCCTGTCACCCGCGAACAGCGGGTTCTCCGGCGCGATGCCGGTGTCGACCACACCCACGACGACACCCTTGCCGGCCTCGCCGACGCCGCCCACGGCATCCCACACGCCGCCGGTGCCGGCGTCGCCGGAGCCGAGACCGAGGAACTCGGTGGAGGGGACGGCCGCGTTCGGGTGACGGATCTCATCCGGGAACACGCCCAGCACGCTCTTGTCGCCCGAGAGCTTCGCCACCTGAGCGGCGTCGAGGTCGGCGCTGAAGCCGTTGAGCGTCACCTGATACGAGACCGCAGGCGTCACGCCCGCGGTCTCGGCGACAGCCTGCTGCTCCTTCTTGAGGTGCGCCACGTACTTCTGCGAGCTGGCGGAGTGCGCGTCGAGCTGCTTGCCCTTGTCGGGCTTGGTGCGCTGGATGCCGGTTTCGCCGCCTTCGTAGGTCGCCAGGGGCGCATCCTTGAGCATCACGATGTAGCGGCCTGAGGGCGAGTCGATCGGGATGGGGTTCTTCACCTCCCCGGGTACAGCGCCGAAACTTGCTGTGGCAGTGCCCGTGAACAGTGCGGCGAGTGTGACGACCGCGGCTGCTCTTAGGGAGGATCGACCCATCTGTGGCCTCCAGGTTGATTGCTGGGGAGTGCTGCGCCGCTTCGTTGGGGCGCAGCGACCTCAAACGTAACTGTCAGGGGAATCTCAGTAAATGAGAGCTTTGTGAGAAACGTTCCACTTCGTCCCAGTAACCTGGGCAGGTGGCTGCCCGAACCCGGATCTCGACGAGCGTTCTGCTCACCTGCGCCGCCATCGGCGTCGCGACCGGCGTGCTGCAGGCGGGTGCCGGCGCCATCAGCGGATTCGTGTCCGCGGGCGCGCCGATCCTCTACGGCCTGGTGCTCGGCGTGCACGTGCTGCCCGGCGTCGTCGCGCAGGAGCTGCTCCGCCGACCGTGGGTCGCGCTCATCACCCATCTCGTCGCCGCGCTCGTCGCCAGCGCCGTCGTACCGCTGTGGATCGGCCGCTACATCGGCACCGCGCTCCTCATCGGGGCGCTGCAGGAGCTGATCGCCGCCGCCTCCCGCTACCAGCGGTGGGAGCCATGGCGCTTCTTCCTCTCGGCGGTGATCGTCGGTGCGGTCATCGCCGTCGCGATCTGGTTCGCGGCGGACGTCACGCGCTTCCCGCTGTGGGGACAGATCGTCTACGTCGCCCTGTTCATCGTCGGCCCTGTGGCCTGGACGGGGGTGGGCCTCGCGATCGGCGCTGCACTGCGCCGAGCCGGTGTCGCACGCCGCAGCCGCAGCTGAGGCATCCGCTCCGCCCATATACGCGGAACTCGACGGATTGGTGGGCGGCGGGAACCCGGGTAAGTTAGGGAAGGCTAAGTTTCCCTCGACGATCGGATGGCCGTGTCCTCTGCCGTGCCGCTGCTGCGGGTGCGCGAGCTCGGCATCACCCACGACGGCGAGACCACGCCGGCTCCGGCATCCCCCCAGTCCCCTCCACTCGCCGCTGGCGCGTCGAGCGGAGCCTCCGGCCTGGTGGGCCCAGTGTCATTCGATATCGCTCCCGGAGAAGTGGTGCTGCTGCTCGGCCCCAGCGGATCGGGCAAGTCGACGCTGACGCTGGCGTTGAACGGCCTGCTGCCGCAGGCGGTGCCGGCGGACGTCACAGGCTCCGTCGAGGTCGATGGGCTCGACACGCAGACGACTCCGGTGGCGGAGCTCAGCACCCGGGTCGGCATGGTCTTCCAGGACCCCGACGCCCAGCTCGTGACCGGCACGGTGCTCGACGAGGTGGCGTTCGGACCCGAGAATCTGCGGATGCCGGTCGCCGAGGTGCTGGCCCGCGCCGAGGACGCCCTGCGCCGCGTCGGCCTCTGGGAGCGGCGGTCCGAGAACCCCGACCGGCTGTCGGGCGGCGGGCGCCAGCGACTCGCCATCGCGTGCGCGCTCGCGATGGGATCGCCATTGCTCGTGCTCGACGAGCCCACCGCGAACCTCGACCCGGCCGGGATCGAGGAGGTCTACGCCGCACTCGCCGAGCTCGTCGCGGCCGGCGATCGCGCCATCCTGCTGGTCGAGCACAATCTGGACGCGGCCACCGGCTTCGTCGACCGGGTCGTCGTGCTCGATCACGACGGTCACCTGGCAGCGGACGGCAGCATCGACGAGGTGCTGCGCGGGCGCGCCGAAGACCTGCACGCCATGGGCGTGTGGCTGCCGGTGTCGACGATCGCCGCGCTGCGGCTGCGCCGCGCCGGCTTCGCACTCGACCCCCTCCCCCTGACACCGGACGAGCTGCGTGCCGCCCTGGAGGCGGAAGACCCACCCGTGGGCACCGCGCCCCGGTCGTTGAGCGAGCGAGGAACGAGCGAGACGAAACGCGCCGAACCCGCGTCCATCGTCGGTCCGGGGCGTTTCGACTCGCAGGCTCGCTCAACGACCGGTTCCGGTGCTCCTCTCATCACGGTTCGGAACCTCACCCTCCGCCGCGGGCGCAACGAGGTGCTGCACCGCGTCGACCTCGACGTCCCCCGCGGCGCGTTCGCGGCCGTGGTGGGCGCCAACGGCGCCGGCAAGACGAGCCTCATCCAGGCCCTCGCCGGCGTGGTGGCGCCGCCCAAGGGGACGGTGCACGTCGACGGGCTCGACATCGGCCGCGCGGATGCCCGCACCCTGAGCGCCCGGATCGGCTTCGTGTTCCAGAACCCGGAGCACCAGTTCATCGCGCACACCGTGTTCGACGAGATCGCCCACGGTCTCCGCCGGCTGCACCTCCCCGACGACGACGTGCGCACGCGCACCCTCGAGCTGCTCGAGCGGTTCGGGCTCGCCGGCAAGGCAGACAGCCACCCTTTCCTCCTGTCCGGCGGACAGAAGCGGCGACTCTCGGTCGGCACGGCACTGGTCGCCGGTGCGCCGGTGCTCGTGCTCGACGAGCCGACCTTCGGCCAGGATCGGGCCCGTGCCGACGAGCTGCTCTCGCTGCTGTCGGAGCTCAACGCCGAGGGCACCACGATCGTCGTGGTGACGCACGACATGCAGCTGGTGACGGACTACGCCGACCGCACCGTCGTGCTGGCCGACGGCCGGGTGCTCGCCGCGGGGCCCACCGCCGGGATCTTCGCCGACGACGCGCTGATCGCCCGCGCGGGCCTGCGCCCGCCGCCGCTGCGCCGCGCGCTGCAGGGCGTGCAGCGGCATCCTGAGCTCTCCCGTGTCGCGCGCCTCGCCGACCTTCCGGGCGCCGCTCGCCCGGTTGCACCGCACGCCACCGGAGGGGCGGCATGACCGACACCGGCCCGCTCACCGCGGCGACGGCCACGCACTCGTCCGTCGATCCGTACGCGCCGCGGGTCGCGGCATCCGGGATCCGCTTCCTCTACGGGCTCAACCCGCTCGCGAAGCTGGCCGCGCCGCTGCCGGCGATGGCTCTGCTGGTGTTCGTGAGGGATGCCGCAACCCCTGCCGCGTTCCTGCTGCTCGCGTACGCGGTGCTGCTGGTGGGCGTCGACTTCACCCGGCGGCTGGCGGCGGTGCTCTTCCTGGCGCTGCCGGTCAGCGCTGTCGTGATCGGCTTCGGGTTCGCGCTGTGGACCGACGCGTCCCGCGTGGACCAGTCCGTCGTGGTGTGGCAGATCGGCGGCTGGACCATGTACGGCGGCGCGCTGGCCGTCGGCGCAGCCACGGGCCTCCGGCTGTCGGCGATCGTCGCGCTCACGCTCATCGCGGGACTCTCGACCACCGGGCCCGACCTCGTGCGGGCGACCGTGCAGCAGCTGCGCGTGCCGTACCGGATCGGCTACACGGCGCTGGCCGCCTTCCGCTTCGTGCCGCGGTTCGGGCACGAGCTCGACGTCATCCGCCAAGCCCACCGCGTGCGCGGCGCCCACGGCGGCCGGGGCCCGCTGGCAGCGGCCGCGCGGTGGTTCGGGTATGTCGTGCCGCTCATGGCAGGCGCCATCCGTCATGCCGAGCGCGTCGCCCTCGCGATGGACGCCCGCGCGTTCGGCGCGCACCCCGACCGCACCGAGCGGTACATCGTGCCGTGGCGCGGCCGCGACACCGTGTTCATCATCGCGTTCTGGGCGGTCTCGGCTGCACTGTTCACCGCTTTCTTCCCGTGGGGTCTGTCATGACCCTCGCCACCCCTGCCTCTCGCAAGATCCCTGCCGTTCTCGACACCCCCGCCGTCAACAAGGAGCACTGACATGGCCCCGGTCCCCCGACTCGTCAAGCCCGACACCCAGGGCCTCGTCCACCTCCAGGTGCTGCGCACCGAGCGTCTCTCACCGCACTGGATGCGCGTGACGCTGGGCGGGGGCGAGATCGATCGGTTCCGCCCGATGGGGTACGACCAGTGGTTCCGCCTCTTCCTCCCGCTCGGCGGCGACGAGGGCCTCGATCGCCTCCCCGCGAAGGCGAACAAGATGTTCGGGTACCTCAAGTACCTGCGCATCCCCGACGGCGTGCGACCGGTCATGCGCAACTACACGGTGCGCGCCTATCGCCCCGCGACGGCTGACGCCCCCGCCGAGATCGACGTCGACTTCGTGCTGCACGGCTCGGCCGCCGACGGCACGGCGGGTCCGGCGTCGCGGTGGGCGGAGTCCTGCCGCGCGGGCGAGAGCGTCGTCATCATCGACGAGGGCCTGACCTTCAACCCCGACCGCGGCACGGATCGGGTCGTGCTCGTCGCCGACGAGACGGGTCTTCCCGCCGTCGCCGGCATCTGCGCCTCACTGCCGGCGCACGCGACGGGCATCGCGATCGTCGAGGTGCCCTCGTCCGAGGACGCGCTGGACTTCCCCCGGCCCGACGGCCTCACGGTGAAGTGGATCGTGCGCGATCACGACGTCGCGGCGGGAACCCTCGCACTGCAGGCGCTGAAGCAGGCATCGCTTCCGGATGCCCCGTTCCATGCGTACACCGTGGGTGAGCAGGCTCTCGCGACCGAGGGCCGCCGGCACCTCGTCGGCGAGCGCGGCGTCTCGAAGGACCACGTGAGCTTCTGCGGCTACTGGCGCATCGGAACCGCCTCGCCCGCTCCGAAGTCGCAGCGCGCCACGGCGGAGGCCCACTCGTGAGCGGTGCGGACGAAGCGGCAGCCGTCCCGGCCTCGCCGGCCCCCGCACCGACGCGAGGGCGCGCACGGAACCGCGGCCGCGTGACCACCGCGTACCTGCTGACGTGCGCCGCGATCGGCGTCGCCGGCGGCGTGATGCTCTGGGGCGCCGGCTGGATCTCGACGGTGCTGTTCGCGACCGTCCCCTTCATCTCGGTCGCGATCGCCGGCCTATGGCTGCTCCCGGCGACCGTCGCGCTGCGGCTGCTCGAGCGGCCCTTCGCCGGCATCCTCGTCGGCGTCATCTCGGGGCTCGTGGTCTTCCCGTTCCTCGGCGCGGCCGTGTGGTGGGCGTTCTTCGCCGAGCTGGCGTTCCTGGTCGGCCTCTACCGCTTCTGGCGCACCTGGCAGTACTACGCCGGCGCGGTGTTCGTCGGAGTCGTCTACCCGATCTTCGCCGCGGCGTCGTTCAACCTCGCGGCCATGCCGCTCTGGACCCTCGTGACGTTCTTCGCCCTCACGATCGCCAGCTGCGTCGCGGGCGTCGCGCTCGGCATCCTCGTCGCCGACCGCCTGCGCAAAGCCGGCGTCGCGAAGCTCGCCCGCCGCCGCCCGGCCCTCACCCCCTGAGCTCCGCCGCCTTCCGCCCCTGAGCGCTGAGCTCCGCAGTCGCCTTCCGCCCCCGGTGCGCCGCGCGACGGGCGGTTCGTGACGCCGACACCGGCGCGGTGAATGCGGGGATGAACGACGGATGCCGCGGCCGGCACCCTCGCGAGAGGGCCGGGGCCGCGGCATCCGTCGTTCAGAACCGGGTCAGCGCTTGCCGGCGATCTGACGGCCGACGATCTCGCGCATGATCTCGTTCGTGCCGCCGTAGATGCGGTGCACGCGCGCGTCGAGGAACGCGCGGGCGATCGGATACTCGGTGATGTAGCCGTAGCCGCCGTGCAGCTGCACGCAGGTGTCGAGGATCTCCCACTCGCGTTCGGTCGTCCAGAACTTGACCTTCGCCGCCTCTTCGGCCGAGAGCTTGCCGTCCTTGTAGGCCAGGAGCGCCCGGTCGAGGTACGCCCACATCACGTCGACGGTGGTGGCGACATCTGCCAGCTTGAAGCGGGTGTTCTGGAAGTCGATGATCCGCTCGCCGAAGGCCTCACGGCTCTTCGTGTAGTCGACGGTCCAGGCCAGGGCCGCCTGCGAGGCGGCGCCCGCGGCGATGCCGATCGACAGGCGCTCGAGCGGCAGGTTCATCATGAGCTGGATGAAGCCCTGCCCTTCCTTGCCGCTGATGAGGTTCTCTTCGGGCACGAACACGTCGCTGAACGACAGCTCGGCGGTGTCATGGCCGTGCGAGCCCATCTTGTGGAGCTTCTTGCCGTGGTCGAAGCCGTCCATGCCGTTCTCGATGATGAGCAGGCTGAAGGCGTCGGGGCGGTTGCCCTCACCGGTCTTGACGAAGGTGACCACGATGTCGGCGGTCTTGCCGCTCGAGATGAAGGTCTTGGCGCCGTTGACGATGTAGCCGCCCTCGACCCGCTTCGCGGTGGTCTTGATTCCGCGCAGGTCGCTGCCCGCGCCGGGCTCGGTCATCGCGAGCGCCCCGAGGACCTCGCCGGTCGCCATGCGCGGGAGCCACTTCTCCTTCTGCTCCTGCGTGCCCATATGCACGATGTACGGCACGGCGAGGTCGTCCTGGATGCCGAACGCGCCGGCGAGCGATCCCGCGCCGGCGCCGATGACCTCTTCGTTCACGATGGTGCGGAAGCGGTAGTCCTGGAGCATGCCGGCGCCGCCGAACTCTTCGGGCACCGAGAGGCCGATCAGGCCCGACTCGCCGGCCGCGAGCATGGTCCCCCGGTCGATCTCGCCCTCGGCGTCCCAGCGCTCGCGCGCCTCGTTCGTCGCGTAGCGCTTGACGAACTCCTTGACGACGTCGCGGAACGCCTCGTGATCCTCGTCGTAGATGTCGCGCTCCATGGTGCGCCTTCCTCTCGTCGGTCTTCTCTTCGCTGAGCTCGAGTGTGTGGAGACGATCCCCGGTTGGAATTGCATCTCACCGCTTATGGTACTCAGTTTCACCGAACGGATGCCGCGATCCCGGCGCCGACGACGCGCTCGGGGCCGGGCAGACGACGCGGAGACGCAACCGGGCAGCGGGCGCGCCGACCGTCAGAGAGAGCCGGCGGTCAGCCGAGGTAGGCGGGAGCGGGGTCGAGCGCGAAGAACTCCTCGAGCGAGGTCCAGCCGCCGTCGTGATAGGCCTTGGCGAGCTCCGGGCCGATGTAGCGCAGATGCCAGGGCTCGGGGTTGTATCCGGTCACCGGGGTCGCGCCGTCGACGTAGCGGACGATCCAGCCGTGCTCCCAGGCGTGCTCGGCGACCCACTGGCCCTGCGTTGTCCGCGCGAGATCGTCGAGGGAGCCGCATGCGCCCGCGCAGGCGACGACATCGGCGCCCAGCCCGAGCTGGTGCTCACTGTAGCCGGGGCGGGCGCTCACCAGGTCGGCGCGATCCCCGCGCTCGGCGAAATGCCGCCCGTAGGTCTGCTGCTGCGTCTGGTACGACCGGAACCCGCTCTCGAGCGCGATCTCGCCGACACCCGCCGCGCGGGCACCGTTGACGAGCGACGCGAGAGCGGATGCCGCGTCCGAACGCAGCGCGCCGCCCTCGATGTTGCGCACCCCGTCGGGGAGCACGAGCCCGCTCGGGCGGTAGTCGATGGGGTTCAGGGGGCGGATCTTGTCGACGACGGTCCAGACGCGGGCGGCGTCGCCCAGGTCCACGCAGGGCGCCCGGCCTTCCACGACGGCCGCACGGAACGCCTCGCCGCCGCCGGCCGCCACGATCGCGGCTTCGTCATCGCCGCCCTGCAGCGCCGACGTGACGTCGGGCAGTGCGCAGATGTCGGCGGCGGGAGGCGATTGCTCGACCAGGGGAACGGGGAGCTGATCGACGTGGCGCGGCTCGACCGCGACCGAGAGGGACGTCTCGGCGCCCTCCGGCGGCAGGGAAGGCAGCATCATCGCGGTCATCGCCGCCGACCCGAGCAGCAGCGCCGCGCCGGTGGCGAGCCCCGCCACGACGGCGAGGCGCCGCGTGAGTCGCCGAGGCCGTGCGTGCTGCACCGGCAGCGCGGTCTCGTCGACCGCCAGCAGCTCGGCGGCACGGGCGGCCCGGCGCTCGCTCATCGCCGGGCGGCGCTGACGCGCAGGCCGGGAACGCGGCCGCACGTTCGCAGCAGGCGTCCCGTGGTGGGCCGATGCTCCCGGCAGCGGGTCGCCGGCGAACACCGATGTCGGCGCGGGCGGGCGGAGTTCGGGGGGCAGCGTCGATGGAGCCGCGTCCGACAGCGAGCTCGGCGCGAAGTCCTCGCTCGGCAGCTCGAACGCCACCACGGCCTCGGGGGCGGGGTCTGCCTCCGTCGCACGGGCCGCCTCGTTCGCGCGGGCCGCCTCGCTCGCGCGGGCGGCCTGGCTGGCGCGGGCGCGACGATCCGCCTCCTCGCGCATCGCCCGGGCGGCACGACGAGTCTCGGGGGCGGCTCGGGGGGTAACGAGCCCGCCTGGCTCCGTCACGCCTGCCATTCTGGTCGTGACGGCGCCTTTTGGCCAGCGAGGCGGCATCCACTCCGCCGATGTTCTATTCAGGCGAGTTGCGCCTTGACTTAAGTTCGAAGCTTTGTTCTCATGGATGCATGCGTTGGCAGGGTCAGGAACTGGGTGTGCCGGATGCCGCGGCTCTCCCCGGCCTCGAGCAGCTGAACGGTCTGGTGCGCTCGGTGACGACCCCCGAGTTCGCCGGCGTGACGTTCCACGAGGTGCTCTGCAAGTCCGCGCTCAACCACGTGCCGAGCGCTTCCGCCATGCCCTTCGACTGGACGGTGAACCCGTATCGCGGATGCAGTCATGCCTGTGTTTACTGCCTGCATCCCGACACGGTCGTGCTCATGGCGGACGGACGAAGCAAGCGGATAGGCGACATCCGTGCCGGTGATGAAGTGATCGGCACCCGTCGCGAGGGAGCGTACCGCCGCTACGTGCGGGCCACCGTGTCGGCACAGTGGGGCACGCGCAAGCGCGCTTACCGTGTGAGTCTCGCCGATGGCACCGAGCTGATCGCGAGCGGCGACCACCGCTTCTTGACCGAACGGGGGTGGAAGTACGTCCGCCCGGCGCCGTCCGGAGCGCCGCAGCGCCCTTACCTGACACCCAACAACAAGCTCATGGGTTTCGGCATGGGGGGCGTCGTTGAGACTCCCCCTGAGACGAGCGCCTATCGCCAGGGGTATCTCAGCGGGATGATTCGCGGCGACGCGATGATGCTGAGAAAGTCGTACCCTCGGTCGACCGGCAGGGGCACCTTTGTGGCGAGCCGGTTCCGGCTGGCGCTCGCCGATGAAGAGGCACTTGATCGGTCGCGCGATTTCCTGGAAGCCGCAGGCGTGAAGACCACCCAGCGGATGTTCACCACAGCGACTGTTCGCCGGCGGGAGATGAACGCGATCTTCACCTCTCGGGCAGCGGACTTCGACGCCATCACCGAGTTGATCGGCTGGCCGGAGTCGGCCTCCGCTGAATGGTCGCGTGGCTTCCTCGCCGGGATCTTCGATGCGGAAGGAAGCTGCAGTCAAGGCGTGCTGCGAATCTCCAACTCCGATGCGCGGATCCTCTCTGAGATCGGCGCCGCATTGCGCCGGCATCAGTTCGCCTTCGTAGAGGAACCGCCGCGGCCGAACGGCGTGCGGGATATCCGGCTCCTCGGGGGTCTTCCCGCTCGTCGACGATTCTTCGAGCTCACCCGACCCGCGATTACGCGCAAGCTGGATCTCGTCGGAGCCGCCGTCAAGTCCGACGCCCCGCTTCGCGTCGTCTCGATCGAAGATCTCGGCGAGACCATCGACATGGTCGACATCACGACGTCGACCGGCGATTTCATCGCGAACGGTGTGATCAGCCACAACTGCTTCGCCCGGGGGACGCACGAGTACCTCGAACTCGACGCGGGGCGCGACTTCGACACTCAGGTCGTCGTCAAGGTCAACGTCGCCGAGGTGCTGCAGAAGGAACTGCGGCGCGGCAGCTGGCAGCGCGATCCGGTGATGCTGGGCACGAACACGGACCCGTATCAGCGCGCCGAGGGGCGCTACAAGCTGATGCCCGGCATCGTCTCGGCGCTCACCGAGTCGGGGACGCCCTTCTCGATCCTCACGAAGGGCACATTGCTGCGGCGAGACCTGCCGATGCTCAAGGATGCCGCCGCCGACGTGCACGTCACCCTGGCGATGTCGATCGCCGTCTTCGACGACGAGCTGCAGCACCTCATCGAGCCCGGCACCCCCAACGCCACCGCGCGCTTGGAGACGGTGCGGGCGGCGACCGAGGCGGGCTTCCGCGTCACCGTGTTCCTGATGCCGATCATCCCGCACCTCACCGATTCGATCACCGCGATCGACCACGCACTCACGCGGATCAAGGAAGCAGGTGCGGTGCGGGTCGTGTACGGCGCGCTCCATCTGCGGCCGGGCGCGAAGCAGTGGTTCCTGCAGTGGCTCGCCGAGCGGCATCCCGAACTCGTGTCGTCGTACCGAGGGCTCTACCCCGGTGCGACCACGACGGCCCCGAAGGCCTACCGCGCGTGGCTCGCCAGGCGCGTGCGCCCGCTGCTGCGCGTGCACGGCCTCGACGGCAGCGCCGAAGATGAGAGTCCGCGCGGTGCTCCGGTCTCGGGCCTCGCCGATCGCGCCGACGCCCGCAGCACGCCACCGATCGTCACGACCTCGCGCGGACGCGCGGCCGCCACCTCACTGCGAGCGGCAGCGGCACGTCTCACACCCGGCGAGGAGGCATCCGCTCGCCTGTTCTGACCGGCTGCGCACACGCCGACCCGCACGGACGGTGGGACTACGTTCACGCGCGGACAGAGACCTACGGCGTTACGCCGCGACAGGCACGCGGGTCAGCCCCTCGACCTCAGCCTGCGGGGCCGGAACCTTCCTCTCGCTGGACGACGTCTCGAGATGCTCGAGCACCGCGTCGAGAACGGCGTCCGCCGCGAGGAGGCGACTGTGCCCGAGCCCGGTCGTGGTGAGCAGACGGGCGTGCGGATTCGCGGACATGATGCGGCCGGCCTCGGCGTACGGCACCATCCGATCGCCGTCGTCGTGGACGACGAGCAGCGGCACGCCGCCGGGGAGCGGCCGCCGAACACTCGACAACCACGCGAACGGATCAGCCTGTCCGGGGAAGTACCGGCTGGCGAAGCGCTCGCGCATGCGGGCGGACACCGCGTCGGAGTATCCGAGCAGGCCCTGGAACTGGGTGAGCAGCAGGTCGGCGTCAGCAGGAGCTGCGATCGTGACGACGCGTGCGGCATCCGTTCCACCGGCCACGCCCACGAGCGTCGCCAGACCGCCGAACGAATGCCCGATCATCGCATCGAAGGCCCCGTGGCGCTCCTGCAGAGCGGAGAACGTGTCGAGCCAGTCGACCAGGTAGGTGCGTCGACCTGCCGACGAACCGTGCGCCGGCGCATCGAACGCGACGACGCGATAGCCCGCCGCGACCAGCTCGCGCACGAGCGGAGCGAACTGGCTCGCGCGGCCGTTCCAGCCGTGCGAGAGCACCACGGTGCGCGCGCCGCTGCCCCACTCGTAGGTGTCGACCTCGACACCCCGGCCTTGGACGCCGTCGATCCGCACGGTGCGGCGACGCGCGCGCCACATCGTCGGCTCCTCGTCCGCCTGGACCGGCCGCGGCGCCGCGACCGACCCGAACAGGGGCATCGCGACGGTGGCGCCCCACCCTGGAGACACGGCGGCCAGGCCGCGAATTGTCGCGCCTGCGGCGGTCAATGCGAGATTCATGGTGCTCCGATCCGATGAATACGAACGATCGTACTTATGAATACGAACGATCGTACGGTAACCTGAGCGCGTGACACAAGCCCCAGTTGATCGTCGCCGCCTGCGCGGCGACGAGTCGCGGCGAGCGGTGCTCGCCCACGCCGTCGACACCGCGACGGTCGATGGTCTGGACGGGCTCACGATCGGACGACTGGCGGATGCCTCGGGGCACAGCAAGAGCGGCATCGCGACGCTGTTCGGCTCCAAGGAGCAGCTGCAGCTCGCCGTCGTCGCCGCCGCGCGAGAGGTGTTCATCGATCGGGTGGTCGCGCCGGCGCGGGCACGCACCCCCCGCGGGCTCGTGCGTGTGTGCGCACTGCTGGCGGACTGGCTGGCGTACTCGCGCGACAGGGTCTTCAGCGGCGGATGCTTCTTCGCCGCGACCTCGGTCGAGTTCGACGCGCGACCCGGCATCGTCCGAGACGCGATCGTCACCGCATCGGGCGAATGGGAGGACTACCTCACCCTGAGCATCGAGCACGCGATGGCAGCCGGCGAGCTGCCCCTGCTCGAGGACGCGCGCCAGCTGACATTCGAGATGGTGTCGTTCCTCGAGGCCGCCAACACGCGCTCGCTCCTCTACGTGAGCGACGAGCCGTACCGTCGCGCCGAGGTCGCGCTGCGCGCGCGCCTCTCCTCACTGGGCGCCGATCCCGCGCTCGTCGCGTTGATCGGCGCCACCACAGCCGCCTGATCGCCACGGCTTCAGGGGTCACGACGCGCGGCAACGACCGCGGCGAAGCCACACGACGCCCCACCCGAACGCCCACCCGGGCATGCGAAGCGGGCGCCCCGAGCGACGCCCGCCTTGGACTCCGCTGGTCAGCTCCTCCAGGGTCCGTGCTTGGCACCCGGCACATCGTTGCGGCTCCACCACTGCGCCGTATAGGTCACCCCGTCGTAGACGACCTGATCGCCCTGGGTGTAGATGCGGTCGGCGTACCAGCCCTGCACCGTCGCCGGATCGGTTCCGCAGGCGGTGAGGGTGCTCCACGGTCCACGGACCGAAGCTCCTGGCTCGTCGCCCTTCGCATACCACTGCGCCTCGAACACGCGGCCGTCGAGGTGCACGAGCTCTCCCCCGCGGTACGTGGTCTGCGCGTTCCACGGCGCGGCTGCGGCATCCGGAGTCTCCGCGCACACGACCAGCTCCGCGCCCGCGACCGGACCGGGCGCCGCCGCACGCAGCACGCCGGCCGATGCGGTCGACAGGTCGCCGGCCACGTCGTTGCCGATCTCCCAGAAGTCGACGCCGCCCAGGCCCTTCGAGAGAGCCCACGCGGCCTTCTCGGCCACCGCCACCTCGTCGTCGAACGACCAGAACTCGCGCGCCGCGGCGTCGTACCCCCACGTTGCGTTGAAGCGGCCGTCGGCGGTCTGCTCATGGTGGACCTCGAGATCGCGCAGCTTCAGCTGGTCCCACGTGATCTGGCCGAGGCCCCCACCGGACGCGGTCCACGGCTGGGGTTCGGCATCCTTCCACCCCTGGCCGTAGGCGGCGAGGCCGAGGTTCAGCTGCGACGCGTCGACGCCCGCGTTGACGTACGACGCGACGACCGTGTCCAGTCCGAGGCCCCAGTTGTGGGCCGGGTCGCCGTACACGTTGCCCTGATGGCCCGTCTCGGGCGTCCACGAGCCCCAGAGGTCGTACCCCTGCAGGTTCGCGTAGTCGAGGTACTCGAACAGTTCGGGGTCGTTCCAGCCGCCGGCCGCGATCTGCGTCGGCCCGGCCGGAAGGAACGCCGAGAGCTCGTAGTCCCGCCCGGTCTCAGCCTCGACGGCGTCGAGCTGCGCGCGCAGCTCCTGGACGAACGCGAGGAAGTTCGCCTTGTCGTTCACGGGGTCGACGGTGTTGCCGACCTCCTGCGCCCAGTCCGGCGCGCCCGGCCATTCCCAGTCGAGATCGAAGCCGTCGAAGATCCCCGCTGCCGCTCCCGGGCCTCCGCGACCGTCGATCACCGGAAGATCGCCCCGGATGTACAGGTCGATGCACGAGGCGGCGAGGCCGGCGCGCAGCTCGGGCGTCGCGACGGCCTTCGAGAACGACTTCGACCATGACCAGCCGCCGAGTGACACGTTGACCTTCAGGTCGGGGTGCAAGCGCTTCAGCTGCGCGAGCTGGTTGAAGTTGCCGGCAAGCTTCTGCTTCTTCGTGTCGGCGATGCCGAGCACGGACTGGTCGGCAGTGAAGGCGTGCACGAAGTCGCTGTCGGCGTCGCCTGCGGTGTCGGTCTGGCCGGGACCGGGCGCGGCCGTGTCGGAGATGAAGCACGTATACGGCTCGACGTCGTCGAGGCCATGCACCCCCGCCGCTCGCGCGGCGTCGAGCGCCTCCTCGTCACCGGCGATGTTGCCGAACGAGTAGTTGAGGTGGGTGAGGTTCTCGCCGGCGGGGCCGTCGACGAACAGGCGCTTGATCGTGGCCTGGGCTTCTCCGGTCGCACGCCATTGGCCGTAGTACCCGACGTTGCGGTAGCCGTTGACCGTCGTGGTGGGGGTCGGCTCGTCCGCGGCGGCGACGGCGGGGGATGCCGCGAACAGGCCCGCGACGAGCGCGCCGATGACGGCAGCCGAGAGCGCCGGGGTTCTGGGGATCGACACACAAGCTCCTTCGATTGCGGGGATGAGGACGTCGAGACGATTTAGGTAACCGTCCTAACAAATTACCTGATGCCTATTCTGGCACGCGGCCACGCTTCGCCGGAAGAGCCGAATACGCTGCGCTTCGCCGGTGCTGCTGATCGACGCCGGTCAGCGGGGCTCCCAGCCGCCGGATCGCCGTTCGTCGCGCAGGCTGATCAGCGGTCGAGGTCGCGACCGGACGACGAAGCGGCCCCACCATCAGGTGGAGCCGCTTCGACCGGCGTCAGCGGTCGACGTGCGAAAGCTGACGGCCCGAGAGCTCCTCAAGCAGGTCGTCGCCGAGGGCGACCTCTTCGAACGGGGCGTCGATCTCGGCGCGGTCCAGCAGCTCGCCCATGCGGCGGCGGCGCTGACGCGTGATGAGCGTCACCACGGTGCCCGAGCGTCCGGCGCGGCCGGTGCGCCCAGAGCGGTGCAGATAGGTCTTGTACTCGTCGGGTGCGTCGGCCTGGACGACCAGATCGATGTCGTCGACGTGGATGCCTCGAGCCGCGACATCCGTCGCCACCAGCACGTTGACCCGGCCAGAGGTGAGCTTCTCGAGGTTGCGGGTGCGCTTGGCCTGGTTGAGGTCCCCGTGAAGCGCGACCGCACGGATGCCGGCGTCGTCGAACTGGTCGGCGAGCATCTCGGCGTAGGCGCGGGTGCGGGCGAAGACGAGAGTCTTGCCCTCGCGCGCGACGAGCGAGTCGAGGATCTCGGCCTTCTCCCGGTGCTCGATCACGAGCACGCGGTGCTCGATCGTGCCCGAATCCTGGTCTTCGCCGGCCACCTCGTAGACGGCGGGCTTGACAAGGAACTCGTCGACGAGCGCCGCCACCTCACGGTCGAGCGTGGCCGAGAACAGCAGCTTCTGGCTGCCCTTGGCGGTGTGACGGAGGATGCGCTGTACCGGCTCGAGGAAGCCCAGCTCGCACATGTGGTCGGCTTCGTCGAGCACGACGATGCGGATCTCGGAGAGATCGAGCTTGCCCTGGTTGACGAGATCCTCGATGCGGCCAGGGGTGCCGATGACGATGTCGACGCCCCTCTTCAGCGCGCCTGCCTGACGACCCTGCGGCACGCCGCCGTAGATCTGGGTGGTGAACAGGCCGACGCTGCGCGCGATCGGCTGGATCGTGCCGTCGATCTGCAGCGCGAGTTCGCGCGTCGGTGCCAGGATGAGCGCCTTCGGCGCGCGGGCGAACTCGCGGCGCTGGCCGGCCTGCGAGCGCAGCACGCTCTCGACCAGGGGCGCACCGAAGGCGATGGTCTTGCCGGACCCGGTGCGGCCGCGCGCGAGCACGTCCTTGCCGTGGAGGATCGGCGGAATGGTCGCTGCCTGGATCGGGAACGGCGACGCCGCGCCGAGATCGGCAAGCGCACGCACGATGTTGTCGCCGAGCCCCAGGTCCCCGAAGGTCGCCTCGGCGACGTTGTCGGCCTGGATCGCCTCGGCCTGGAGGCGCTCGTGCACGACGTCCACGTGGGCCTCGTACGCCGCCGTGCGCGCGGGGGCATTCCAATCCGAGCGGTTCGCTGCGCCGTCCCGGCGAGGACGGTCGCCCTGCGGACGGGCGGGACGGTCATCCCTACGCGGGCGATCGTCGTAGGAACGCGCCGGACGGTCACCCTGCGAACGCGCGGGACGATCGTCGTAGGAACGCGCCGGACGGTCACCCTGCGAACGGACCGGACGGTCATCGCGACGAGGACGATCGTCGTACGAACGCGCCGGACGGTCACCCTGCGAACGCGCGGGACGATCGTCGTACGAAC